>CAZNOE010000777.1:0-3392 GCA_964574525.1 uncultured Bifidobacteriaceae bacterium | reverse complement strand
CCTTCGGCATCGGCTCGCCTTTGAAGATGTACCAGAAAAGTTCATTGCCGACTTCGACATCAACGGGTGGGAAGAACTCAGCCATTGGTGAATTCAAGCTGGCCATCACGACGTGGTAATTGTGCATCTGCCCGGCGTGCGGAATGACCGGTATCTGATGCGCCTCGGCCAGCGCGGCGATCTTGCGCGCCTGCGTGAGGCCTCCGACGCGGTTCGTGTCGAACTGGATGTAATCCACCGCGCGGGCTTCGATGAGTTGGCGGAAGCCGAACAGCGTGTGCTCGTGCTCCCCGCCAGCGATGGGAATGCGACCAAAGCGTTTCAACTCCGCATAACCGTGGATGTCGTCGGGAATGACCGGCTCTTCGAGCCAGCGCAGGTTGAATGGTTCGAGCAGCGGCAACATTCGCTTAGCGTAATCAAGATTCCACCCCATGTACGCGTCGGCCATGATATCGATACCGTCACCGACCGTTTCGCGCACCGTGCGCACGAGCGCGACGTTCTTTTGCATTCCTTCCGCGCCATCCGCCGGTCCCCAGCCGAAACGCAGCTTCATCGCTTTGTAGCCTTGCTTCTTGTACTTGGTCGCCTCGCGTGCGAGTTCCTTCAGCGGCGTGCTGTAAAGGCGGCTGGCGTAAACCGGAATTCGCGGCTTGGTCCGTCCACCGAGCAAACGATAGACCGGTTGCTTCGCCGACTTTCCGAGCAAGTCCCACAGCGCGATGTCCACCGCGCTGATCGCCACCATCGCGACGCCCTTCCGGCCAAACGCCATCGTTTTGCGATACATGTGTTGCCAGAGAAACTCAGTGTCCCACGGGTCCGCGCCGATGAGCAGCGGCTTGAGATAAAGATCAATGACCTGCTTGGTCACAAGCGGCGAGAGCGCGGCATTGCCGATGCCGACGAGGCCGTTGTCGGTGAAGATTTCGCAGATGAGCCAGCCGTGGAAGGTGAACGTGCCCATCGTCTCCGGCGACAACATCGGCGAGATGACGTCCATCGGGTTGGTGCAGAAGTGCGGTGGCAATGGGACGGTCTTGCCTTTCCATTGAACGACGCGGGTGCGGATTTCGGTGATTTTCATTTTAGAGCTTCGTGGTTCTTCCCCCAGAACAGGCCGAACGGACGCCATCGTTGACTTGGCAATGTTCCGCACATACTTTCAGGGCATGACATTGGAACTCGTTGATCTGGACGCGCTCAAAGAGGCGGCGATAAAAAAGTTCGATGACCGCCTCGCTCACGCGAAAAAGGACCAACCACTGGACCGCGAAGTCGCACAACTTCAGGCCGAATTGGAGCAAATCTACCGGATGGTCGCGCTGCTTCAAAAATACGAGTCCGACATGGAGCGGGTGGAAGAGATTTGGGGCAAGATGGTTGCCATCTGCGATGAGTTCGCGCGGCGGCTTTCGGCCTTGTCCGCTCATCGCGCCTCTTACGACCGGATTCTTGACGTTCGCAACGCGGCCGAGGAACGACGCCGTCTGCATTGCCGGGCATGATTTCGGTCGAGCACCTCGCCCGGCTCGCTGAATTTTTCGACCGATATAATAACGCGCTGGACCCGTTCTCGGAGGATTGTCGCCAGGCCAGGCATCACTTTGACGAATTGGTTGGTAATCTGCACGCCACGCATGCTCCCGAAGTGAAGTTCCCGGAATTCCGCTACGAATTGGTCCGCCAATGCCGGGATTATCTCCGGAAGAACCGTCCCTGACCGTTCGATCAAGAAGTAGCCGCGGAGTTGGCGAGGTGAATGGCGCATCCAGGGTTCCCAAGGGTTTGGCTTCCTCACGTCGGCGGCTACGAGACTGCCACGCGTTGATCTCGTTGATTTTCATTTTCAGGTGGCAGCGGCCAAGTATTTCGGGTTGAGCGGAACCGGGTTCATTGAGCGCACGGTGGCGAGCATGAGGAAAAACGCCGCAACATGCAACGATCCCGCGATGATCAACACGGGCGCGTAACTAAAACCGTGATCAAGCAGCCAGCCGGCCAATTGCCCGAGCACGACCCCGCCCATCGCACCGCCCAGGCCGACGAGGCCGGCAACGGTGCCGACGGCACGTCTCGGAAAAAGATCCGTGGGCAAAGTCATCACCAGCGTTGACCACCATTGGTGACCGAAGAACGCGAGGCTGAACAGAACGATGCACCACGTGACCGAAACGTGTGGCACGAGCATGACGCACGGCATCACGGCCACGGCGAGTCCCATCGGAAGCTTGCGCGCGAGATTCACGGAATGTCCGCGATGGATGAGCAGACTCGACAGGCCGCCGCCCAACAGGCACCCGACACCTGCCGCCGCGTAAGGAATCCACGCGACCGAGCGGATGCCCTTGATGTCGAAGCCGCGCGCGTCGAGCAGGTACTTGGGCAGCCAGAACAAATAAAAGTACCACGCGGCGTCGCTGAGAAATTTCACGAGGACGATTCCCCACGTCTCGCGGTGGCGCAGCAGTTCGCGCAATGGGATCGTTGCCGGCACCGTGCCGGTCTGCTCAGTCGCAGATGGAATTTTCGCGCGCTCGGCAGCGGTCAATCCGCGATGCTGCTCGGGCGGGAAGTAGCTCATCACCCACCACAATGTCCAGAGGAGTCCGACCGCACCAGTGATGAAGAAGACCCAGCGCCACGAGGAGAGTTGCAGCCAGTGAACGTCGAGAATCACAGTCGCAATCAACGGCGGCGCAATCACCGCGCCGACGGCGGTGCCGGCGTTGATGATGCCCATCGCCATGGAGCGTTCCTTCACGGGAAACCATTCGGCGATGGCGCGCGTGGCCGCGGGAAAACCACCGCCCTCGCCAATGCCGAGCAACAACCGGCTCGCGGCCAGCATGACGACATTCGCCGCGAAGCCGTGACTCGCGCACGCCAGCGACCAGAAGATCATGATGACCGTGAAGCCTCGTCGAGTGCCGAGCACGTCCATGAGTCTTCCGCCGCCGAGATACATCAGCCCGTAAGTCAGGAGAAAAGCCGAGTCCAGAAACGCTTTGACCTGATTGGAGATGGGGATGTCATCACGGATGGCGCCGATGGCCACGGGCAACGTCTGGCGATCCAGATAACTGATCGCAATGGCGGCGCTGATGAGGATGGCGATTCTCCAGCGGAGCATTTCAGTGGGTGATTGAAGGGATTCCGGCTCGCGGTGACCGGAATGCTCGGAGAACAAATGGAGGAACGCCCGCCCTCACCCCGGCCCTCTCCCCCGGGGAGAGGGAGAATCGTTCGCCGGTTTTTGGCAAAATCGGACGCTGGATGCGACAGAGTTGATCTCGAAAAAACTGAAGCGGTGAATGGCTGTTCCCTCTCCTGAGGGAGAGGGTCAGGGTGCACCGCCATTGAAAGAAGATGACCATGTGATGTTTTTG
>CAZNOE010000776.1:1347-3395 GCA_964574525.1 uncultured Bifidobacteriaceae bacterium | reverse complement strand
TATCGCGCGCGTGGTCGGCAATTGTGCGGCACGTGGGCAGGATCTTCAGCGGTCCGCCGAACCAGCGAACTTCATCAAATCCTAGGAGGTCTTTGATCCGAACTCTCTTCACCGGCAGCCCGGCGACCAATTCCCAAAGCTGCTCCATGCGCCAAAAGGGCATTGATCCGTCCGGGCGCGGCGGCGAACACAGACGACGGGCGGCGGCGCGCTCGTTCCGCGCCTTCTTTTCGTTCGCGTTCACAGGATATTCTCACGCTGGCCGTCGCGGACGCTGTTTGGCCGACACTGACTTGATGATCAGCCGGCCCTTCACCGTTGGATCAAATGGCACCACGGCGCGCTTCACTGCTTCCGACATCAGCGCCTTGACTGCCGGCCGGTCGAGAACCGCAGCGCTCTCCAGACGGATGTTACGGACCCGTTTGCCGCTCCCGCGCAACAGCTTTTCCGGGTCGAGCAACTTTGGCCCCGCCTGGAGAAAACACAGGCCGACCCCGCGCGCAAAGAGCGCAATGGAGAAAATGGCCTCCGATGGCCGCTCCGTTGGGCCGAAGCCGATCACCAGGAAGTTGTAATTGTCATAGACCATCTGGATGGCATTGGGAAAGCGCGCACGCATCCGGGCCAACGCGCCTCTGCCCCGGGCGGCGATCTCGGGTGTGAACCTGGCCAGAAAGCCGGCGAGCTGTTTTTCGGGGCTCACTTGTTGGCAATCCAACCGCCCCGGCGGCGGGGCAATGACGCGAGAAACAGGAATGGCAGATTTTCAGGCCACATCGTGGTCAACAAATCCAATGTGAATGCCGTGTTCATATTTGCGTATGGTCAACACCTGCTGGTGTGCCAGAAAGGAAACCACCAATCCCGTGCTCGTTCTGCTGAAATGGCCGGACCCACCACCGATACCAAAGAAAAAGCTCTCATCGCTGGATAGCGGGCGCTCCTCCCGCGAAGCTGAAAAAAGCGAAAAACAAAAGGCCAGCACTTCTGCAATCGAGCAAGCCTGGGCCGTTGCTGCCAACGTTCGCGGCGAGGCTGCCGTCGCTACTGTGACAATGCGCCACGTGGCAGGAACCTTTGGAAGCTCACGCGGTTTGGAAACCACGATGCCGCGCCGCTCCAACTCGACCATGATGAACTCTCCCAAGTCGCCTTTGGTATCAGTTGAGGTCTTCATGCCGTCGAGTGATCAACGACTTTGGTTAGACCACCGATTCATTTTATCTGATGCATGCATGGTTTTAGGCGTCATGGCTTGTCCCTTACTCTCAAACTTTTCGCTGCTATCTTTGCGTCTGCTCTCGTCTGGAAGGAAACAACAATCCCAACTGGGACGCTGTTGCTCTCAACTAGAAGACCTTCCACGACTCCTTGGGTGTTTGTCGAATCAACACCGGCTATGATAACTGGCTTCTTAACGTTGGGTCCGACAAGTGCCTTGATGTCCTCACCAGACTTGCCCTCAAACCTAAAATTGACATAGACGTTTGTCATTGTGGGGAGAGGGGCAATCCGAATCGAGTTGGTCATGACATCGTTCGCAGTAATGACCAACGGCGTGCCCTTGCCATCTTGGCACGAACCAAATCTCAAACCGCAAACAAGGAAAACAACACTAAGTATAAGGCTGCGCATGTTCTCGCGTAGTCAACGACCCAAGCTCAGCGACCCGGCCCACGGGACGCGTGGATTGCAACCGGAGCGCCCCAGCCGGGTTAGCTGCAGCCTGGTTAGGCCGCGTTGTCATGGTGTAAACTTGTGTCGGCAGTCCAAGCATACTCTCTCGAAGCGCCCAGCAACAGCACCCAACAATGGATCTGCGATCGTCAAAGCGGCTTTGCGATAGTTCCCAAGCCGTCTCCAATCCGCTTTCGTGTTCTTCGATCCACACTCCGGGCACTTGATTGCAAATAGACTAACTCGCTTGCGCTTGGCCATACGTGTGAAGCGGTTTAGTTCAACATTGATTATCCTATCGCCGGTTAGTATATCATGAACGCGCAAGAGGCAATCAACATAAAGGGGTCGTAAAGGGGTCGCTCCTT
>CAZNOE010000776.1:0-1337 GCA_964574525.1 uncultured Bifidobacteriaceae bacterium | reverse complement strand
GCAATCAACAAAACCCGAGTAGTCATTTGCCCCCGCAGTTCATGAATCACTCATCACTTTTCACCGCCAACTCGTGTGTTGAACCAAACACGGCCATCGGCCATACTCCGCCCACGCGCTGATCGCAACGCGCTTTCCTGCGTTGTGTTTGAAGAATCATTGGCTCCGTATGTCAAACCACATATCCAAAATGGAATGTCCCAATTCGACTGTAGCGGCGGTCTGTGACCGCCGAACACGGCGCTCATAGAGCGCCGCTACAATCTGCGTTTTGAAATTACGACACTACCATCCAAGACCATGAAACGTTTCTGCCTTCTCCTGCTGTTGCCGGTCCTCGGATGCCACACCGTGTCACGCCCGCCCACTGCCCCGCGCGCGCGATGGACGACGGAACAGGCCCATGCGTGGCAGGCGAATCAACCCTGGTTCGTCGGCTGCAACTTCACGCCCAGCACCGCCATCAACCAGCTCGAAATGTGGCAGGCCGAAACGTGGGACCCGCAGACGATTGACCGCGAGCTGGGCTGGGCGCAGGACCTCGGCTTCACGAGCGTGCGCGTCTTTTTGCACGATCTGGTCTGGCACAAAGACCGCCGCGGTTTGCTCCGGCGGATGGAACAATTCCTCAGCCTCGCGGACAAACATCACATCGGCGTAATGTTCGTGTTGTTCGATAGTGTGTGGGATCCGTTTCCCAAGGCCGGCCCGCAGCGCGCGCCGTATCCGCACCGGCACAACTCCGGTTGGGTGCAAAGTCCCGGGCAGGAAATCCTGAAAGACCCCGCGCGTCAGGATGAATTGAAGGATTACGTGCAGGGCGTCATCGGCCACTTCCGCACCGACCGGCGCGTTCAGGTGTGGGACATCTTCAACGAACCGGACAATCCCGTGCCGCAATACCGGGCCGTGGAACTCAAGAACAAGGCGCAGGTGGCGCTCGAGTTGTTGGAAAAGACGTTCGTTTGGGCGCGTGAGGCCAATCCCACGCAGCCGCTCACGTCTGGCGTCTGGATCGGCAACTGGGCGGATGAGAACAAACTCTCGCCCACGGAGCGTTGCCAGCTTGAGGAGTCGGACATCATCTCGTTCCACACTTACGGTCCGATCGAGCAGGCGCGGAAATGCGTTCAGAACCTGCGGCGCTATAATCGTCCGCTGCTGTGCACGGAATTCATGGCCCGCCCGCTGGGCAGTCGCTTCGATCCGGTCCTAGGCTACTTCAAGGAACAAAGAGTCGGTGCGTATTGCTGGGGTTTTGTGAACGGCAAGACGCAGACGATTTATCCCTGGGATTCATGGACCAAAACCTACACGAGCGAGCCAACGCCGTGGTT
>CAZNOE010000775.1:0-3401 GCA_964574525.1 uncultured Bifidobacteriaceae bacterium | reverse complement strand
GGCTCGGAACAACTCTGCCTCCTTCGCTCAAGCGCCAGTAAGAACTCCTTATTCCGCAGCCCGCCTCCGTAGCCCGTCAGCGAGCCGTCGCTGCCGATCACTCGATGGCACGGGATCACGATTGCCAGAGGGTTCTTGCCGTTCGCCGCTCCGACCGCGCGCACTGCTTTCGGGTTGCGACGGCCCAGGATCCGCAGCCGTGCCGGTGAAGTTCGTCGGCGTTCCCCCCAGAATCGCATTGTTCGCCGGTGTGGATATCACCACTGTCGGCACGCTGGTATCAATCGGCCCGTTGGTGACGATGATGGTGTAGGCGTTCGATCCGGTGCAGCCGTTGGTGTCGGTCGCCTCAATCGTGAAGTCGTTTGTGCCGGCGACGGTCGAGGCCCCGGTGATGGCTCCGCCGCTGGCCAGCGCCAAGCCGGTCGGCAGGCTGCCGACGGTGACTGCAAACGTGTAGGGTGACGCGCTGCCGCCGCTCGCGCTGACCGTCTGCGAGTAAATGAAATACTGCTTTGTGTTCGGCAAGGTTGGCGGGGCCACGGTGATGGTCGGGCAGCTTACCGTCACCACCGCGACTGCGCTGGTGTCACTGCCGCAAGAGTTGGTCACGACGACTTCGTAACTGCCGGCATGGCTGGCGTTGGCAGAACTAATGGTCAGATAGGCTGTCGTCGCGCCGGCAATCGCGCCGCCGTCCGTCAGGTCCACGTTGTTCCTGCGCCATTGATAGGCCGGGGCAGTGCCGCTGGCCACCGCGTTCAGGTTGATGGTGCTTCCGTCAGCAAACGCTCCACCCGTCGGGTCGGTCGTGATGGCCGGCGGTATGATGACCGTCAAGACCGCCACTCCGCTGGTGATGACATTAAAGCCGGTGATTTCCACGGTATAACTCGCACCATCGGACGCCCCAACGCCGGTCAAAGTAAGCGCCGTGGACGTTGCTCCGGAAACATTCCCTCCGTTGCTCAAACTCACGCCGTTCTTTTGCCATTGATACGCGAGCGGGCCTGTGCCGCCGGTGTCGGTGACAACGAAGCCGGCCGTTGTTCCCTCGCAGTTCGTGATGCTCGACGGATCGGCCAGGACGCTCACCAGATCTGCGACGGGGCCAAATTTCACACCCTTGAGAGGCTGGTTGTAAGCAGATCTTGCCAGGACGGTGAAGGTGGAAGCGAGACCGGTATCAACAACTCTGACAAGACTGTTCGTGAGCGGCAAGCCTGAGGCGGTGGCGGTGGTGGCATAAATCACTGGATTTGCCCCGCTCCAGTCAACCGTAAGATGCCTTGTGGTAGTGTTGGTGCCGACTTGCTGGTCATAAGGCAAACCGTTGGTCAGGGCATACTGAAAATCCCAAGTTAAGCCGCCAAAATTCCAACGTTGTATTCCGCCCTGCACGCCGTCGCCATTGGGCGTGCGCTCATCGCAGGCATAGATGACGGTTCCGGCAGGATTGACCGCAAAATCCATCGGCCCGGTGCCACCCGTCATATAGACCATGTTGGTAACCAGGCCGACTGCGGTGGTAAGAACGCTCGGCAAGGAGCCGGGTATCACATAAATTCCTTGAATCCCGTCGCCAGCCGTTGAACCAGACGAAAAGTAAAGGCTTCCGTTGAAAATCTCTGCGACACGGAGGTTGGATTTGGCGGTTTGAACGTTGACGGCAGCGCCATTCGTCGAATTCCAGTAATTATTGCCCGTGCCTGATCCGGTTCCCCAGAAGTTGTTCGTTCCATCTGTTACGGCACTGCGAAAATCATTCGCGCTATAACTAAATCCCGCAGTGGCAGTCCGCTTGATCGGACGGCTGTAAACCGAGATGGGGTTTATAGTCCCGACCACCTTGGGAACCAAGTCTGAATTCAAATTGTTTAATGACAGACCGGAATCCAAGTTCGTATCAGAACCGGCGAAGCAGAGCAACCGGCCATTTGCAGAGCGTGTCAGACCACCCTGAGTGCTGCCGCTCCCCGCATGGATCAGCCGCGTTGTTCCGCCGCTATCCGGAATCGTTGTCGTGCTCACGTAAACGCCACCGGTCGTGTATTGATCAAGAAAAAGCGAATTGCCGGCGTTGGTAAGGTCCTGCCTGCCATCACCCGGGCGGAGAATCACCAGATTCGTCTCATACAACCGCATGTTGCCCGGTGTCACCGTCAAGGTGGCGCTGGCTGATGCGCCCGCGCAGGCGTGAGCCTCGGCTGCATTCGTCACGGAGACTGATATCGTCTCAACTCCGGCAACGACACTGGGACGGATGAAAGTGGTTCTGGTCTCGCCGGGCTGATCCACGCCATTGACCGCCCATTGATAACTCAATGGGGCCGTGCCCGTCGCGAGAACCGAGAAGCCCACGTTCACATTGGTTTGCACGGTGCGTGAATGAGGCGGCACTACAACCGCCGGAGGAACAAGAACCGTCAAGACCGCGCCCGAGCTTGTGTTCGTCTGCAGCGAGGCAGTGCCGGCGACTTTGACGTCGTAGGTGCCGGCGTTGGTCGAATAGAGAGGGCTGATAGTCAGACTTGAGTCTGTCGCACCCGCCAGGTTAACGCCGTTCCTGCGCCACTGATAAACCACCGTGGCGGAACCGGAAGCGCTGACGCTGAACGTAGCCGCCTCAAGCCCGGCACAATTCGTCGTGCTGGCCGGCTGGCTGGTGATGATCGGGTCAATGACCGTCAGGGAGGCCACCGAGCTGGTCACTGCACCCACCGTGTTGGTGAGATAAACGTCGTATCCGGCGATGTCCGTGTAAGAGACCGTGCCGACGGTCAGAGAGGCGGTGGTAGCGCCTGAAACATTGCCGCCATTCACCATCTCGACACCGTTTGAGCGCCACTGATAGTAGGCCGTGCTGCCTGAATTTGCGGCCACTGTGAAGGTGGCTTCCGTGCCGAAATTATTCGTGCGGCTGGCAGGCTGGCTGGTGATTTTTGGATCGTTCTGGTAGTATTCAACTTGCAAGCCGTTACTGCCGTTGGTGATGACGCGGAACGTGCCAAACAAACCCACCGAGTTGCTGAAGGAAGTAGAATCAACGACGAACGCGGTCGGCGCAAAATTGGTGATGCCTTCCGTCGCGGTCACGATCGTCCACGTGTAAGCGCCGGCAGCGGTGAAGTTGGCGATGTTGCCCGGCGAGCCGCCGCTGAGTGAAACCACTTTGATGGTGAACGGGCTGAGTGGAGTGGCCGTGATGTTCAACCCGCCAACGCCCGCGCCGCTGATGGCGGTCAAGTCCCAACCGGGGCTGGTTCCAGAGGTGCCGGTGGCGTCGTCAATCTCCATTTCAAAGGTGCCGCCGCCCGCGAAGGTCTGTGCCGCGCTGCTCAAGGTGCCGATGCTCGCGCCGGGCGCTTCGGTGCCACTGACGGACACTGTGCCGCCAATCG
>CAZNOE010000774.1:0-3404 GCA_964574525.1 uncultured Bifidobacteriaceae bacterium | reverse complement strand
GGCCCGTGAGCAGATGATACAGAATCGCGCCGAGCGAATAGACGTCGCCCGGCGGCCCGGTCTCGCCGAACTTGCCCGCTGCCTGCTCCGGCGGAATGTGACCCGGCGAGCCCAGCACCTGACCGGTGGTGGTCAACTCGGCGTCGCTGTTGATCAACTTCGCCAGCCCGAAGTCTGTGACGCGCGGTTGATCAAAGACATCGAGCAGCACATTCGAAGGCTTGAGATCGCGATGCAACACGCCGCGTTGGTGCGCATAATGGACGGCTTCGGCGATCGTCTTGAGGTAGCCCGCGGCCCGGCGCGCTGGCAACGGCTTCTCGCGCACGACTTCGGCGAGATTCTTTCCTTCGATGTATTCCATCGAGAAGAAATGGTCGTCACCGTGCTGGCCGACTTCGTAAATCGCGACAATGTTCGGATGCTGCAAACCCGCGATGGCCGAGGCCTCGGTGCGGAAACGCTCTACGAATTCCGGGCTGGAAAACGGCCCATGCAAGACCACCTTCACCGCCACGATGCGATTCAAACCCACCTGCCGCGCTTTGTACACCACGCCCATGCCGCCGCGCGCGATTTCCTCGATTAACTCGTAGTCGCCGAGGTGATGGGTGCGCGGGGCGACGGTGGCGGGAGACAACGCCGCCGCGAAGCCGAGCTTGCCGAGGCATTTGGGGCACAGCCCCGCCGCCGCCTCGCCGAACAGCGGCGTGCCGCACTTGGGGCAGGTTCCGGTGGCGGTCATGGATCCGAGATTGTCAGTCATCTTGCTAAGAAGAAATCCGGGCGCACGATTACAGGAAATCCGTAGCCGCCGACGTGAGGAGGCGGAGGTGTCTCGCACCATTGATCTCCGCCTCCTCACGTCGGCGGCTACACATCACAAATTCAGCGCCGCGTACAAATGCCGCATCTCCTCCTCCACCTCCGTGGGGCTGGAGACAGTGTGCGCCACTTCCGCGCGCACCAATTCCCCGTAGCGCTGTCGCATTCGATGCACCATCACGGCGACGGATTGACTCGTACTTCCGAGCCGTTGCGCCACCGCCGCGTATTCACCGTCGCCCGCTTCATCGGTCAAGAACGATTTCAACTGCTCGAACTGCGCACCCTTGCCGGCGGCAACCATTTCCTCCCGGAGTTGCGACACCGCTTCCCCCAACAGCGTCATCGCCCAACGTTGATCGAACAACTTGTCCGGTGAAAGGTCCGAAGCCGGTTCGAGGCGATGCAACTCTTCCGCCGTGATTCCGTCCAGGGGAATATTCGTGCGCCCGCCACCGCGCTTGGCCGCCTGCGCGTGGTCGCGTTCGTTGGAAAGGAAATGCGTGAGCGACGTGAGGAGAAACGTGCGGAACTTTCCTTTGCGCGCGTCCACCGTCTGAAAATCCTTGCGCTCCAGCAGCCGCGCGAAGAACTGTTGCGTGAGGTCCTTGGCGTCCTCCTCCGTCCGGCCCTTGCGACGAACGAACGCATAGAGCGGATACCAGTAAGTGCGGCAGAGTTTTTCCAACGCCGCCGAGCCCTGCGGCGAATGGCTTTCGCCCGCCTGCAACACCACGCTCCAATGCGTCGTGGCGAAAACCGGATTCCGCGCGGCGAACATGGCGTCGCCCTGATCAGAGTCACTCATTAAGTCGAGCCTGAAGGGTATCGAAATCCGCGCCGCATTAAAGCAAATATGCATGGCGGTTTGGGAGTGAATCATGTTCCGGCAGTTGCTCGGATTCCGCGATTACCCGAACCGAGAGAGCGATGCTGGCTGGGCCAAGCGCTCCCAAACCTGCAATGCCTTCATCCCCTCGTCCCGATGGCGCAGGTTTGTGTGACCCTCACCCGTCGGCGGAATCAAAGGCTTTGCGAGAGGATCAAGAGGCTTTTCCTGGGGGTATCAATTCGGCCTTGATCTCGCCGATCATCTTCTCCAACCGCCGCCCATATTCGACGTAGTTTTTCTGCATCGCGTCGTCGTTGCTCGCTTTGGATTGCGCATCGTGAAAGACGACGACCATGTGCGGCTCGATGCTGATGCCGGCGTCGTAGCCGCGCGCGAAAGCGTCCTTCAAAATGTCGCGCACGCGGCCTTTGCCTTCGCCGGGCCAGTTGTAGTCGGCGTCATTTTTCGCGGGATTCCACGTGGCGTCCTTCACGTGGATGTGGATGACGTGGTCGCGCACGTGCGTCCAGAATTCCCATGGGTCCTGTTTCGGCCAGGGCTTGGGCCTTGAGCGGTCGGGATTGAAAATCGGATTAGCGGTATCGAAGACCCACTTGAGGCCAGGGCATTTGTCGAGCAACTCCAGCGAGTGTTGCCAGCTCATGCCGCCGTAGTTCATACAGTTCTCGTGAACGGGTTGGAGACCCTCGTCGAGAAACATTTTCGTCACGTCACGCACGCGCTCGAAGACCTTCGTCGGAATCCTGAACTCATCGTCGCCCGGTTTGAAACTCATGATGCGGATGTATTTCGCGCCCGCGCGTTTCATGCGCGGAATGGCGCGCTTCACCTCGCCGAGCGTCACGTCGAAGGGCGTTTCCACTGTCTTCGCCCAATTCATCACGGTTGAGCCAAAGCAATAGACGCCCACGCCGGATGTCTCCAGTTTTTTGACCGCGACATCGAATGCCGCATCGGGAATGTCGTGGAAATTCGCCTTCGCGTAACCCGGCACTTCCACGCCGCGCGGTTCGAGATGTTTCCAGCCAAGTTCTTTCGTCGCCTGAATCTGGCCGTCAATTCCGTTGGCCGCTTCGTCACCGATGCCTGTGAGGATCATAGTGGTTAACCTGCGCGTTTGCTGGTGGGGCCGGTGGCAGCCGCTACTGAATTTCCGTCAAATCAAACTCCAGTCCCGCGAAAACCAGCGAGGTGAGCCTGCCCTTCACTTCCGCGGCGCAATGCAGTTCGTAGCGGCCTTCCTTGAGTGTGAGGATTTCGAGGGATTTGTTGGCGGGGTCGCCAATCCAGTATTCCTTCACACCGAATCGGGCATATAGTTCTTTCTTGTCGTAGCGGTCGCGGCGAACGCTGGAGGGAGAGATCAGTTCGATCAGAAGATCGGGAGTTCCGAAGATGGCTCGCTGTTTGATGATGCCGAGGTTGGCTTTCGCAATAAAAACGAGGTCGGGCTGAACGGTGTTTTCGACATCCAAAACCACGTCCACGGGTGCAACGAATACCTTGCCCAGTTCGCGTTTCTGAACGTGAGTGCGCAAGATCACATAGAGTTCGCCAATCCAACTCTGATGCCACGTATCGGGTGCGGGGGCCATAAGCAGATTACCATCTATGATTTCGTAGCGCTGGTCGTCGTCGAGACGGTAATACTCCTCATAGGTCCAACGCTTGGCCTGTTTTTCCAGCACGGCTGCCATGAAACGAATTTAACAGAAGGAATATCCGA
>CAZNOE010000773.1:0-3407 GCA_964574525.1 uncultured Bifidobacteriaceae bacterium | reverse complement strand
CGAACAGTACGGCGACACCGACCAACCATAGGCCTGAAAGGTCGCCAGAGATTTGACGCATTGCCTCGCGGGGCGATGCCTGATAGAAGAGGCGCGTGGCCAACGCCCGGCTCAAAACTCGACTTCCGCTACGCGCGCAACGGATTGAACCCGCCACGAATTCGCCGCCCGTGTTCCTTGTGTGCGGCTACAACGACCGGCCCGACATCTCGGAAGGTCTGGCCGGCGTCTATCTCAAGTTCAAACAACTCAAAGTGCCCGCCGCCCTCAATCAACAATCAACCCTCAACCTTCAACTCTCGTGGATAGCGGCCACGGCTTTGGCCTGCGGGCGAACGACCCCAAACCCGCCGGCAAATGGATCGAACGCTTCGAGGAATGGCTGGCGGATGGTGGGTTTTTGAAAAGGCCGTGAACCAATACCGTCTTGATATTCCAATTTGGCATTCGAAGCTGAACTGCGCATGAACAGACCGCACTGACGGCTGAAGAGGCTGCCAACTTGAGGTGCCAAATTGGCACCTCAGGTTCTGGATGGGGCGGACGGCGCTAACTGCGCGTACGTGTTCACCAAGCAGAGCGTTTCCGATGCAGGTTTAAGATTCCAAATTGGAATCTTGAACACCCGCCGGTTCAAGGTTCCAAATTGGAACCTTAAAGCGCGCCTTGAGGGTGCTTGATTGATCGGTTCAAACCAATACGCTTTGCCCAACCGTCCATGAACTACAAGAAGCCGCTGATTCGGCCCGAACAAATCGAGCAGGCGATTCTCCTGATTCGCGGACAGCGGGTGATGCTGGATCGCGACCTCGCGGCGCTTTACGGCGTCACCACCGGCAACCTCAACAAAGCTGTTCAACGCAACTCCGACCGCTTTCCCGCCGATTTCATGTTTCAGCTTACCGCTGACGAAGCCGAGGCTTTAAGATTCCATTTTGGAAGCTTAAAACGCGGGCAACACTTCAAGTATCTGCCTTGCGTCTTCACCCAGGAAGGCGTCGCGATGCTTTCAAGCGTATTGCGCAGTCCGCGCGCCGCGCAGCTCAACATCGCCATCATGCGCGTGTTTGTGCGCCTGCGGGAAACTCTGGCCTTGCACAAGGACCTCGCCCACAAACTGGGGGAGTTGGAGCGAAAGATCGAAGGCCAGGACGCCAGCATTCACAACTTGTTTGACGCCATCCGCCAGCTCATGACCCCGCCGGAGAAACCGCGCCGCGAAATCGGCTTTCATATCAAGGAAGACAGCGTGCCCTACCGGGTAAAAAGAAAGCGACCATGCGCAACGCATTGAACCCGAAAACACAATTAAGATGGGTAGCGCACGCGCCACGCGTGCGGTTTTCCGCGCCCTCGCGGAAAACATCGAACGCACCGAAAAGTTCCAAATGTTCGGGAAAATGTCCTGCACCAAACGGCTGGACGCGAGGCGCGTCCAGCGACACCCGAGGCGGGTGTGCTCCCGACCAATTCGCCGCCGGTGTTCCTGGTCTACGGCTACAACGACCGGCCCGACATCTCGGAAGGTCTGGCCAGCGTTCAAACAACTCAAAGTGCCCGCCACCCACCATCAACTATCAACTTTCAACCATCAACGGCCCCAATCGAAACCCGCCGGCAAATGGATCGAACGCTTCGAGGAATGGCTGGCGGACAGTGGGTTTTTGAAAAAGCCGTGAACGTTCGACTGGGCGCAAAGAAACTCGCCTTCGTCCAATCTCGTGTCATAATCCAACCATGAACTGGCGCGAACACATCGTTAGCGACCCGCAAATCCTTCGCGGCAAACCGTGCGTCAAGGACACGCGCATTCCCGTGGCGCTCATCCTGGGCTATCTGGCTGACGGACGCGATGCCGCTGCCATCCAACGCGAGTTCCCCGACCTCACGGCAGCGGATGTGGCCGCGTGCCTGGACTATGCCCGCGAGCTCGCGGAATTTGAAGCCGCTCCGGCATGAGCCTGCGGTTCTTCAGTGACCAATGCGTGCCCGCCGAGATCACCGACACGCTACGTCGCCACGGCCATCAAGTCACAGTGTTGCGGGAGGTTCTCCCCATCCGCTCGCTTGACCCGGCGGTGATCGCCAAGGCTCAGGAACTGGGCGCGATTCTTCTCTCGCTGAATGGTGATTTTGCGGACATCGTGGCTTATCCGCCGACGAACTACCTCGGCATCGTGGCAGTTCAACTGCACAACCACCCGGAGATTATTCCGCAACTGATGGAACGGCTCGTCGCTTTCCTTGATGGCCATCACGATCAGGAATTTTATAACGGCAAACTCCTTATCATCGAAGTCCACCGCGTTCGGATTCGGCAATGAACATGGCGGGCGAACAGTACGGCGACACCGACCAACCATAGGCCTGAAAGGTCGCCAGAGATTTGACGCATTGCCTCGCGGGGCGATGCCTGATAGAAGAGGCGCGTGGCCAACGCCCGGCTCAAAACTCGACTTCCGCTACGCGCGCAACGGATTGAACCCGCCACGAATTCGCCGCCCGTGTTCCTTGTGTGCGGCTACAACGACCGGCCCGACATCTCGGAAGGTCTGGCCGGCGTCTATCTCAAGTTCAAACAACTCAAAGTGCCCGCCGCCCTCAATCAACAATCAACCCTCAACCTTCAACTCTCGTGGATAGCGGCCACGGCTTTGGCCTGCGGGCGAACGACCCCAAACCCGCCGGCAAATGGATCGAACGCTTCGAGGAATGGCTGGCGGATGGTGGTTTTTTGAAACGGCTGTGAACCAAGTGCAATGGCCGATGAGCGAATGGACCAAACGACGGCTGGACCAGATGATCGCCGACGGCGTCGAGGAAAACCTCTTGCTCGACTACAAGAGGGAGGATTCACTTGCCAAAACGGATGGAAAGAAAGCCGACGTCACAAAGGATGTTTCGTCGTTCGCCAATTCATCGGGTGGAGTGCTGATTTACGGTGTCGCCGAGTTCGACGACGATGCCCGGCGTCACCTTCCTGAACGGCTTGACCCGATCTTACGGACTGAAATCTCCAAAGAGTGGCTCGACCAAGTTATCCATACTATACAACCGCGGATCGAAGGCGTGGTCATCCATCCAGTTACGATTTCAGAACCGGACAACACAGTATGCTATGTCGTCGAAGTGCCGCAGTCACACACTGCGCACATGGCGCGCGACCATCGCTACCACAAGCGCCACAACTTCACCACGGCCCAGATGGAGGATTACGAAGTACGTGACGTGATGAACCGCCGCACGCATCCAAGAATCAAGGCGTCTATCTTCATCAACCGCGCGGCGAGTCGTTCAAAGCCTGAAGGCGTCATTCTTGTGAAACTGGAGAACGTCGGTCGTGTTCTGGCAAAGTACGTCATGGTTGAACTGGAAGTCCCGCTTGATCTGAATGGTCTCATCAATGT
>CAZNOE010000772.1:0-3408 GCA_964574525.1 uncultured Bifidobacteriaceae bacterium | reverse complement strand
CGATTCGGACTGCGTGAATTCCGTCAACAACATCCAGCCTTCGTCGCGTGTCATGCGTTAACTCGTAAAAAACCCTCTTCATTGTAGGAGACGAGGTAACGAGTCTCAAACTTCTTTGTTTTGTGAACCTGAGTCAGAGACTCCTTACGTCGTCTCCTACTTTTTCGACGAGTGCTACGCCAAACCCAGGTTCTTCAGCACTTGAACGGTTGAATGCGATTTGTTCAGCGTGTAAAAATGTAATCCCGGTGCGCCGGCGCGCAGCAATTCCTCGCATTGCCTTGTGACGAATTCGATGCCAAACTCGGCGGCGGCTGTGTCGTCGTCACCGATTTGCTCGAGCTTCGCACCCAGCAGGGCAGGAATGCGCGCGCCGCATAGCTGTGTGAATTTCTTTATCCCGGTCGCACTGAGGATGGGAATGACGCCCGGCACGAGCGGCACGCGCACGCCGAGCTTGCCCGCGACGTGATCGCGGAACTCGAAAAAGTCCGCGTTGTCGAAAAACAACTGCGTGAGGACGTAATCCGCGCCCGCGTCCACCTTTTCCTTGAGGTGCTGCCAGTCGGCGTACTTTCCTTCCTTGCAGGCGATGTGGCCCTCGGGAAACCCGGCCACGCCGATGGAAAAACCGTTTGTTTCCCGAATCAACTCCACAAGCTGTCTCGCAAACTCGAATCCGCCGGGCGTGACCTGGAACTCGCCACCACCGGGCGGGTCGCCGCGGAGCGCGAGAATATTTTTGCAGCCCAGCGCGCGGATTTTTCCCAGCAGTTCGGCCACCTGCTCGCGCGTGTGGTTGACGCAAGTGAGATGTGCCACTGCTGTCAGTCCCTGCTTCTGGATACCGTCCACAATCATCAATGTCTTTTCGCGCGTGCTGCCGCCCGCGCCGTAGGTCACTGAGCAAAAGTCCGGGTTGGTCGCTTTCAGCACGGGGATGTGCTTTTCCAGCAAGGCGCGGTCGCCTTCGTCCGTTTTTGGGGGGAAGAACTCGAAGGAGATGACGGGCCGCCGGGTTACAAGTTTGGCAGCGTAGATGTCACGGACCGATTGCATAGGCGGCGGAATATGCCGCAATCGGCATGAGATTCCAAGCATTGTCGGCGGAATGCGGCGCGGCGCAACCGCGCGAATTGATTGTGCAGCCACAGCGCTTCGCTTACACTGCCGCCATGCATTCCCAGCTTTACTCATCGCGGCCACGCGCCTGTGCTTGCCGCTGTTCAATCGTGTTTTTGAGCGCCGCACTCTTGTCGCTCGGCGTTCGTGCGGAGAACTGGCCGGCATGGCGCGGCGCGGATGGCCTCGGCATCACGCGCGAAAAGAATTTGCCGGTGAAGTGGAGCGCGACGGAAAATGTCCGCTGGAAGATTGCACTTCCCGACCGCGGCAATTCATCGCCGATCGTCTGGCGTGACCGCATTTTCATCACGCAAGGGCTCGAAAAAGAACAGCGCCTGACCGTGATGTGCTTTGATCGCGCCGAGGGCAAACTGCTCTGGCAGTCGGGCACGTCCTCTGCCGGAAAAGACCCAACGCACAAGACCAACCCCTATGGTTCGTCTTCGCCAGTTACGGATGGCGAGCGTGTGATCGCGTGGTTCGGCTCGGCCGGATTGTTCTGCTTCGATTTCAATGGGAAGGAGCTTTGGCATCGCGATCTTGGCAAACAAAGTCACATTTGGGGTTACGGCTCGTCGCCGATTATTTGTCGCGACCTCTGCATTCTGAATTTCGGTCCGGGCGAACGAAGTTTTTTGATCGCGTTGAACAAAAAGACAGGCGAGACGGTGTGGCAAGTGGACGTGCCGCCGCTCAAAACGAAGGAACGCACGGACGGTTTCGCCGGCAAACAGGATGGCGAGACCGGCTCCTGGAGCACGCCGCTGGTGCTCGAAGTCAACGGGCGCGATGAATTGATCATGAGCTGGCCCGGGCAGTTGGGCGGCCTTGATCCGAAAACGGGCAAGGAGCTGTGGCATTGCGATGGATTGAATCCGTTGGTCTATGCCTCACCGATTTATGGTGAAGGGATTCTCGTCGCGATGAGCGGCTTCATGGGTAGTGAAATCGCCGTCAAGACTGGCGGCACGGGCGATGTCACGGCGACACACCGGCTCTGGAAGAAGGACCGCACGAAGAACCGCATCTGCTCCGGCGTGATCACCGGCGGACACATTTACGTGATGAACATGGAAGGGATCGCCGAGTGTCTGGACCTGAAAACGGGCCGGATGATTTGGGAAGAGCGGTTGGTGGGCCACGGACCAAAGTCAGACTCCTGGTCGTCCATGGTTCTGGCGGGCGACAAGATTTATCTCCCGAATCAGTCCGGTGATGTGATTGTGCTTCGCGCCAGTCCGAAATTCGAAGTCATTGCGGTCAACTCCATCGGCAATGAGATGTGCAATGCGTCGCTGGCGATTTCAGATGGCGAATTATTTCTGCGCACGGACAAACATCTTTGGTGGTTCAGTGAACAGGGTGCGAAGGGCGCGGCGCGAAACTGAACGATTGAAGCCGCCGACGGACATCCAAACAAAAACGCGCCTCCTCTCCCCCACCCTCCGTCGGCGGGCGAAAGGGAGAAACCTCAGCGCATTCGTTCTGGTTCCACCGAAAACCACGCGCTTGAATCTTGCGGTTTTTGGCTTTTTTGAACCACGGGGTAACTCTGTTCAAACAAATCGCTTCACGATAGAGTCAAAGGGAGAATGGATTCCGAAGCTCAGTTGCTGATCCGCTGCCGACGCGGTGATCCCGACGCGTGGGACGAGTTGTTTGACCGTCACTACGCGGCGGCGGGGCGCTTCATCTTCCAACTCGGCTCCGACTTCACGCCCGAAGATGTCGAGGAAATTTGTCAGGAAGTTTTTCTCTCGGTCATCAAAAACCTCAGTTCGTTCAACGGCCAGAGCCAGTTCCAAACCTGGCTTTTCCGCATCGCCGCCAACAAAGGGCGCGATTATCGCGAGCGCCAGCACGCCGCCAAACGCGGTGGGGGCCAGACGCCCGTTTCGCTTCACGCGGAAGACCCGGAGACGGGCCTGACGATTGATCCACCGAGCCACGCGCCCGCGCCTGACGCCGAACTGCTTAGCGCGGAGAGAGTCGAAATGGTGCGCGCGGCGCTCGACCAGGTCGGTGAGCCGTGCCGCGAGATCATCGAGCTGCGCTATTTCGGCGATTTGAGCTACGAAGAACTCAGCCGCGAACTGAAACTCAATCCCAAAACGGTCAGTTCGCGCCTCAGCAAATGCCTTGATCGGCTGGAGGAAATCGCGCGAAAAGTATTTTCGAGGGAGAAAACCGGCGCATTCCCGTCTAACTTGTAGCAGACAGCATGGATAACGAACGCCCAATTGAAAAACTGTTACGCCGCTACGCGAAGAAGCGCCGCGACGA
>CAZNOE010000771.1:0-3409 GCA_964574525.1 uncultured Bifidobacteriaceae bacterium | reverse complement strand
CAGTTCCGGGTAGAGCAGGTCGGAGGCAAGGTCGGTGATGGGCCGGCCCACGTCGCCGGGGATGAGCTTGATGATTTTCGTCGCTTGCGTGGTGAACCGGCGCACTTTGAGGTCGTTGTCCAAAAACAACGTGGCGATGTCCGTGCTGTTGAGCAGGTTCTTCATGTCATTGTTGGACCGGGACAACTCGTCCACCTTGGCCTGCAACTCCGAGTTGACCGTCTGGAGTTCTTCGTTCAGCGATTGCATCTCCTCCTTGGAGGTGGTGAGTTCCTCGTTGGTGGACTGCATTTCTTCATTGGTGGACTGCATTTCTTCGTTGATGGACCGGAGTTCTTCCTGGGAGGTGTGCATCTCTTCGCGGGTGGTCTGCAGCTCCATGCAGACCTGCTGATGTTTCCGCTGAAGTTCCGTCAGCCGGGCGCTGCGGACCGGACCTTTCCGGGACCGTCCCGGCGCTATCGTTACCAGCGGCGCGGCCACGTCGGCAAAAACGATCATCACCAACCTCCGCAGCGGCTCCGGTTCTTCGAGCCGCTGGACAGTAATATCCACGAACTGCTCCCCGCCGTTGGTTTCGATTCTGAGTCCCTTGAGCGCCACGATGCCTTCCTGCCGGAGTGCCTTCTGGAAAGCGTTGGTGAGTTCGTAGCGCACGCCCTCGCGGGCCATGACAAAAATATTCCAGTTGGCCTTGCCCGCGGCGGGTTCCAGGTATTTGCCCGTCCGGCCGCTGACGTAAAGGATGTTGCCCTTGTCGTTGACGAGCACGGCTGGCGGGGAGTAATGCTCCAGGACCAACTGATCCGCGAGTGACTGGAGACTGCGCGGCGTTTTCGTTTCCGGGCGCGCCTCGGTCCCGGCGAGCAAAGGCGGGGCAAACGACGAGGGAAACTCGATTGGCTCTGCCCGCGTGGCGGACTCGGTTCGCCGATAGAGCCTCGTCTTGCCGCCGAGGGAGGCAAACAGGTCGGTGAAACCGCCGACCGTCTCCGCGCTGCCGAGCAACAGGATGCCGCCGGGACTCAGGCTGTAGTGAAACAACGGAATGAGTTTCTTCTGCATCTCCGGGGCGAGGTAGATCAGCAGGTTGCGGCAGCTCAAAATATCCAGCTTGGTAAAGGGCGGGTCCATGATGAGGCTCTGCGGGGCAAAGACCACCGTTTCCCGGATCTCCGTGCCCACCCGGTAGCCGTGGTCAATTTTGGCGAAGAACCGGTTTAGTCGCTCCGGCGGTACGTCGGCGGCAATATTCGCGGGATAAACGCCGAGTCGGGCCTTGTCAATCGCGTCCTTGTCCAGGTCGGTGGCAAAGACGTTCAGCTTAAATGTCTTCGGGTGCTTGATCTTCCCCATCGCCTCCTTGAACACCATGGCCAGGGAATAGGCCTCCTCCCCGGTGGAGCAGCCGGGCACCCACGCCCGAAATGCATGGCCGGCCGGACGGCTGGCGAGCAGCGCCGGGATGACCTTTTTGCGCAACTCCTCCCAGGCGGCGCTATCGCGAAAGAAACTCGTCACCCCGATCAACAACTCCTTGAAAAGCAAATCCAGCTCCTGCGAGTTTTCCTGCAAGTACCGAATATAGGCGGCAATCTTGTCAATCTGGTGGATGCCCATGCGGCGTTCGACCCGGCGGTAGAAGGTATTTTTCTTGTAGAGCGAAAAGTCATGGCCGGTTTGGGTGCGCAGCAGAATAATCGCCTTGTCCAGGGCGCTCTGCGTCTTGTCTTCCGGCGCCAGTTCGGAGGTGTGGACCAGCGGAGTGCGCTGGAGATAGGCGAGGATTCTCCCGGGCAGATCGCCCACGGGGGCCACAATATCCGCCAGCCCCGAGTCAATCGCGCTGCGCGGCATGCCGTCGAATTTGGCCGTCGCGGGGTCCTGCACCAGCACCACGCCCGCCTTCTCTTTGATGGCCCGCAGCCCCAGCGTGCCGTCGGAGCCCATGCCCGAGAGAATCACGCCGATGCTATGTTCCTGCTGGTCTTGCGCCAGGGAGCGGAGGAAGAAATCAATCGGCAGGCGCAGTCCGCGCGGCGATGCCGGTTCGAGCAGGTGCAGGACCCCGTGCAGGATGGACATGTCTTTGTTCGGCGGGATCACATAGACACGGTCCGGCTGGACCATGGTGCGGTCCTTGACTTGGATCACTTTCATGCCGGTGGAGCGCTGGAGCAGTTCGGGCATGATGCCTTTGCGCGTCGGGTCCAGATGCTGGACAATGACGAACGCCATGCCGCTGCCCGCCGGCACGCGCCCCAGAAATTGTTCCAAAGCCTCCAATCCTCCGGCAGAGGCGCCGATGCCGACGACGGGAAACGAAACGCTCGCGGGCGAGACGGGGGTTTCCAAGGGAGCAACTTTGGCCGGCGTTTTCCGCCGGTGTGCCGGTGAAGATTTCTTTTTCATGCGTTTATTTCCTGCGTGTGTCTCCGGCGTCTGGTTCCTGCGCTGCCAGAATCTGGTGGGGACGATGCGCGTAACTCTTCCTGACTGAGACGCGAATGCTCGGTAGTGGGTCAGTTTGAATACTACCTGTCATCTCTTATTATTATACGGATGCATGAGGGTAAGTCTTTCAAAAACTCTTCACTGGTAGAGGTTGTTACCAAAAATGGCTCAAACTAACCCACTACCGAATGCGCCAACGTCTGGCTGAGTTGATTCAACTGGAATTTCTTTTCCATGGCCAGCGCGGCAATCATGTTCGATTGGAGTGATTGTCTCCAAAAAGTTTCCGTCCACTTGATCATCCCGCCTCGGATTACGGAGCGCCGTCCGGCCCTTTGTGCTCTTGAGCGGCAAATGTTCGTAGCGGATATAACGTTTCGCCTGCAATTCCCGAAACATCTTCCGGCTGGATGGCTGATCTTTGAGCAGGCCGATTTCCAAAAGCTCCCTGCCCACAAACCCCTCGTGTGGGTAGCCGAGGATTTCGATCATGAACGGATTGGCGTCGGTGATCTTGCGCGTGCGCGGATCGGGCAGCAGCACGCCGTCGCGGGCCGCTTCAAAGAGCCGGCGGTAACGAATCTCCGAAACGCGCAGGGCGGATAGCGAAGCGCACGCCGATGCGCGAACGCCGCCGATGGGAAATGCCGGGGCGCGCGGTATGGAAATCCTGGCCCGTCCGGCGCCGCTAACTTTCTTCATTCGCGCAACCGGAGACGTGAGCGAGGACTTCTTATTCCAAAAATGGGAGTCGCCGGCACCGTCAGTCGGGCGCTGGGTGAGGCTTCGCTTTCCAAGCCTTTCGCTTTTCACAGTTCGGCTGATAATAAGCAAAATAGCCTTTCGGTGGATATGGGGTGTTTGCCCCATAGCAAGTGTAAAAATGTGGTCAACTGTGATGGTTTCCTGCGATGTTTTCGCCGCCCAAAGTTTCTGCCGCAACTTCTCCACGCGT
>CAZNOE010000770.1:1821-3425 GCA_964574525.1 uncultured Bifidobacteriaceae bacterium | reverse complement strand
CACCGGTTCGCCGCGCGCCGCCAGACAAACCCGGGCCGCCTTGGTCGCGATGAGCGACTGGAAGTTGATGAGATTGAGCAGCGCCGTCTCCAATAATTGGCACTGCAGGATCGGTCCGTGAATCCGCAATAGTGGTTCTTGTGGAAAGACCGCCGTCCCTTCCGGGATGGCGTCCACATCACAATAACCTGGATTGGCAAGTCTTTTCACTCGGTTTTTGTAGCCATTTCCAATCATATTTAATGGTGATTTCGGTCCCCGGCAGGAGAAATGGCAACGTCCTTAAGACGAGAGGCGACCTCGAACGAGGTCACGTCAAGGTGGTCTGGCGCAAGCAAACTTCCGATGCCTTCTCGCGAAAGCGCGGCAATGTGACCCGAATCCGCCACGGCCACATGAAATGCGCGATGGCCAAGTGCGACCGAGGTGAGTGGATTCACGGAGATCATACGACGCTAACACGCTGCGCTCGCAACTTCAAAGCGATCATAAAACCTCAAATCTTGAGACCGAGTTCCTTGAACTTCTTTAGAGCTTCGGCGTTGCCCTTCGCATCGTCCACTGGATTGTGGGTGTGCTGGGTGACGCGATATTTCTTCCACTCCGTTGCTTTGTACGCGTCCTTGACCAGGCCGGCGTAAAGATCACCGATGCGGCGGCCGGAAAACCCGAATGGGTTCCGTCCGAGAAATCGATGGAAGTAGTAATTAATGAACTGCCAGTCGAACGCGACGTTGTCCGAGACGAAGACGGGACGGCCCTTTGCGTGCACCTCCAACCATAAGGCGAACGCCTCCATGACCGGCTTCGGGTCATCGAAAGTCAAGTGTTCCTCACGGGAGAAGCCGCTTATAGCCCTTGTCATTACCCACATCTTTTTCGGACTTGGTTGAATTTTTCTAATATGCAACTATTGGCTTGGTCGCAGGATAGTCTGAGAGATTCGGTTCGGTTCCTCCTCCGGACAATCCATGAACCATACCTTATTAGCGCCCGACCAGTGGGCGCAGTCGGAGTTTGCGTTGGCTGGACTGGGAGACCAACGCCGCACCCAACGTTTGGTGAACATTGCTGCCAGCTTGGCGCAAAGCCCCGGCGGGACGCTGCCGCAAGCGTTTCCGGAATGGAAAGACCTCAAAGCGGCCTACCGTTTTTTCAATCAACCGAAGGTGGGCCCGGAACAAATTCAAAGCCCGCACTGGGAACGGACGCGAGTCCAGTGTCGGGAACCTGGCGAATATCTCCTGATCGAAGACACGAGCGAACTGGACTACAGCGGGCATCCAGCCACCGAGGAACTGGGGCCGATTGGCAATGGCGGGGGGCGTGGTTTTTTATTGCACAGCACGCTGGCGCTGCGCGTGGAAGGGTGGGATTTGGCGCAACGGCCCGAGGGGATTGTCGTGGGGCTGTTTGCGCAGCAATGCTGGACGCGCCGCGGGTCGCCCAAGCGGGGTCGAGAAACGTGGCGACAGCGGCTCAAACGGCGGCGCGAATCGCAACGTTGGGCCGAGGTGTTCGAAGCGGCCGGCGGGCCGCCGCCGGGCAGCCAGTGGATTTTCATCGCGGATCGGGAGGCCGATTGCTACGAACCGATCGAGCGG
>CAZNOE010000770.1:0-1811 GCA_964574525.1 uncultured Bifidobacteriaceae bacterium | reverse complement strand
CGGTGTCAACGGCATGGCGAGGACTTCATGATTCGAGCCTATCGGGATCGACGGCTGGCCGATCCTGCGGCGGATTACTTGAAGGCAGCGGTGGCGCAGATGCCGGTGCGGGGTCGGATGGAGGTGGAACTGCGGGCGCGACCGGGACAGGCGGCACGCGTAGCCACGGTGGAAGTGCGCAGCGGGACCGTGCGGGCACGGGGGCCGGAGCGACCGGACGGGGACAAACCCGACTTCACTGTGAATGTCGTGGAGGTGCGAGAAGTCAACGCGCCCGCAGGAGTGGAAGCATTGCATTGGATGCTATTGACGTCGCTGCCGTGCGTGCGGTGGGCAGAAGTGCAACGGATCGTCACACGCTATGCGACCCGCTGGTGGGTGGAGGAATATCACAAGGCGCTCAAGAGCGGAACCAAAGTGGAGGAGAGCCAGATGGAACGTGGCTATCGGATCGAATCGTTAGTGGCAGTGCTGGCGATAGTCGCGGTGCGATTACTCAACGCCAAATGGCTGGCGCGAGCGCGGGGAGACGAAGCGGTGAACGAGGCGGTCTTTGGACCCTCGGCCCTGGCAATATTGGCCGCGCGCTATGGACGCCCCAAGAGTGGGTGGACCCATCGCAGCGTGTTGGTGGCGGTGGCGCGCTTGGGCGGGTTCCTGGCACGGCGTCACGATGGCCTGCCGGGCTGGGAAACGATCTGGCGCGGATGGCAACGACTGATCTGGATGTGCCAAGGATTAGAAATCGTGAAACCAAAAGGAAAAAGATGTGGGTAATGACAAGGCTTATAGCCAGGGCCTCGGGAATGAACCGGTCCGAGATCGGACGTGTCTGGCCATAAAAGGTCTCGTCGAGCCGTTCATCGAATAGAACCGCGCCAAAGCACACCATGGAGAACTCCGCTGGAATCGGCCCGTCAGATTCAACATCAACGATAATGAAACTCATAATTGCTTTGCCTCCGAATTCATTCTGCCGATAACCTAATTCGCTCTCCGAATTCTTCTAAAAATTGCGGCTGCCGCGGCGTCTCGACCGCAGCTTTCTCGGCTATCCGAATTCGGCGGATCGCCGCTTCCGCGCTCTCGCCCTGAGAAATTAAGCTCCCCATCACCAGACTTGGTTCTGCGGGTTTGGATAGTGAGGATTGTTCAGGTCGTCGTCAGCGACAAACCCTTCCCAGCCTGTGCCCGGCGGCCACTTAAACAGGAAGAATTCCGCATGGCCGTCTCCATAGAGCATATTGAAACTGCTTTTACCCAAATAATTATGCCAGGCCGTCTTGCGGATGTCTCGATTGGGATGCCAAGGGTAATCCCCTTGAATCGCTTTATTGACCGGACTGCGGCTGACCTCCGCGCCTCGCATCGGGCGTCCGAACAGAGTGCCCGGCGCCAGGCTGTCGCCAGTGACATGTTTGATCCGAAACGAATTCGCTGCCCACTGCACGTGGTAACTGTTGCCATATGCTTCCCAGGCGGTCTTGAACTCAGGCGTGTTCACGTCCCCATGATCGCTTGGGCATCGGAAGATCTGGAGCTGATTGGCCGTGTAGGGATTCAATGGGCGATCCCGCGCCGGAGTGGTACCCGCTTCAGCGCTGGATTTGCCTAAGGTGCCCCCAACCGTGGCCCAACCCGTATGCACCGGGTACCAGTCATTGTTGTCATGTACATACATGGCAAACGCGATACCTATTTGCCGCTGATTGCTCAGGCATTTCATAGTGTTGGCCTTCTCTTTAGCCCGCAACAACGCTGGCAGCAGCAAGGCCGCCAGGATCGCGATGATCGCAATTACCACCAGCAAC
>CAZNOE010000769.1:0-3428 GCA_964574525.1 uncultured Bifidobacteriaceae bacterium | reverse complement strand
AAACATCACATGGTCATCTTCTTTCAATGGCGGTGCACCCCGGCCCTCTCCCCCGGGGAGGGTGAATCCTTCGCCGGTTCATGGAATGTGGTGAGTCGGCGATAGCTCGGACGCGCGTGCGTAAAAGGAGAAGCGACGATGGCGACTCCCTCTCCTCGGGGAGAGGGCCGAGGTGAGGGCGGTCGTCAAACATTTTTCAACGCCACCGGTCTCGCCGAAATCCGACTCGGCGCGCTGGAATCAGACTTGTCCCGCCGAAATCAGATGCAGGCGGATGAAGGCGGAAGGCGCAGGGAAAAACTGGAGAACTTATTTGCGTCTCCGCGCGCCCGCCCGCGACTTAACCGCGTGCGTAGACCAGCCTGACGTCCTGAATGCCAAATGAGTTGAGCAGTGCCTCTCCTGCCGCGGAAGGTCGAGTCCAACCTATCTCCTGCGGGGTTGTGTTGAAATTAGCGCATGCGCTCATACACAGTTGCCTGCCGATCCCTTGCTTTTGGTGCTGTGGCTTCACCCAAATGCAGACTACCGACCATATTTCTTCTTGAGGTTTTATCTCCGGAGGATCGAAACTTCTAACCTTTTCTCTTGGCACAGTAGTGTAATGGCGCCGCTGGTCCATCAAGAGATAGCCCACTGGCTTGCCTTTCACGAAAGCGAGAAAAGTTTGGGGATTCTTGTGATTTCGAGGCTCGAAATAGCATACATACTTGCTTTCTCGCGCCAGTTGGTCTGCTAACGGTCGCAACTTCGACTCGGAATCATTGGTGATCAAAACAATCGAAATGTCGCCGTGAGGCGCTGTGCTGGACCCGGCGTATGCGGAGTGGGTGTGTGCCGGTCGGATTAAGGATCCGGCGTTCGCATTGCCAGCTTTCTCGCGCAGCACGAAGCGAGACTAAGAACGCTTGCCGGCGCGGTCAATTTGATTGCTCGTGGCTCGGCCTAGTTCGCGAAATTTCAGAACGGCGTGGTAGATGCAATTACAGGAGCGAATTCGCTCTCGACGCAGGTCGCTACAAGGTTTATTGACTCATACTTGAACAATTATGAATGAAGATCCGATCGAAAAAATGCGAAAGGCTCTTGAAGAAGTGCAAGCGATGGCACAATTGACACGGTTTGCACAGACGAGCGAGGAAACCCGGTTTGAAAAGGACTTGAACGAATTCGTTAGCAAAGCAGTGCGTCCGGCGTTCGACAAAGTGAAACGTGAGCTTTTTGGCGAAAGGCTTACAGAACTGACTGAACGAGCTGGTGACCTTGGTTTCAAGGTAACGGATTTCCCAAACAGTGAATTCTGGTTCTGGATAGGATTCCGGGGCAGAGTGCCAGTGCCTCATGCCCGACGGAAACCTCCAAAAACACGTGGGGCACTGGTTGTTTCGACGCACCTATTCGCTTCAAAGCAGGATTTCGAACTCACAGATGTGGTCGAAGGCGATATTGTCCGCACCATATCTGAGGCGTACGTTCACAGCCTTCAGACAATGTAAAACCATCTTGTGCCAGACATTCACTTTCAATGTCCGCATTGCGGCGGCAACCTCGAAGTCGAGGACGATGGGGCTGGGATGGAAATCCCGTGTCCGAGCTGTAACCGGCCGATTACCATTCCTGTCGGTTCTGCGACGAACCGGGCTAAGTTCAACTTTGAAAAGAATTACGTTTGCACGGAGTGCCACACGGCATTCAGCGTGCAGGGAAAACCAGCCCGGTCTTTTCTAGGCTTCCAGAGGCTTCATTGTCCAAACTGCGACAAGAACATTCTTTACCCACTCACAAAAGGCTATCGAGTTTTCTATATTCTATTTGTCTTGGCCATCGGAGTTGCATGTGCAAGGGCTTTCGCAAGCGGCGACTGGGCAGTTCCTGGATTATTCTTTATCGCTTCTTTGATCGCCCTTTTTATTGATGCATCACGCAGGAATCAGGTCAGGAAAGCTTGGCAAGAGAACAGGACTCTAACACAGGAACTGCGGCCAGTTTCTAGCACCGCGGCCACGCATTTAACCAAGACAATTGTGCTTGTTGCGACTGTCATTGCCATGGCGATCGGTGGAATTTTTGGAAAGGCAATTGTTAAGTCAATTTTCGAGAATAGAGATACTGTGCGGTTTGACCAAGTTCTGGTTGAGCTTTCCAAAAAGATCAACGCGACCTTGCCAATGCAAATTGATAGGGAGACGCGCATTGACACAACGGCCGCCGGTCCTGGCAACCGCATCACATATTTCTTCACCTTGGTCAATCTTATGAGTGATGTCGTCGATTC
This sequence comes from uncultured Bifidobacteriaceae bacterium, assembly GCA_964574525.1. Taxonomy (GTDB): domain Bacteria; phylum Verrucomicrobiota; class Verrucomicrobiia; order Limisphaerales; family JADLHS01; genus WYBW01. Next base: position 1,153 of record CAZNOE010000769.1, on the reverse strand, counting down.
AGCCGAGTTTATTGAAACGAAAAGGAAGGAGCTTATTAACGGGTACCGTACAAACCCAAGCATGGCCGAATTGCGCAGGAGGCAAGTCGAGTTAATCTATCAATACAGAGACAAGAACGGGAGCGTAGTTGCCACAATTGTCGTGTCGCCGAAAGATTTCTGACAGATCGAACCGCCTCCGTTTGTTTTCCCGTAGATGAGTGCTCCGTTTATTCTGAAGTGTTCCCGTAGCCAACCACGCTGTTGAAGGTGCGAGTCAAGTTCGTTTAGTCAGGGCGCGGGTTAAGTTTCTGCCAAGGTCGTGAAGATGGATGCGGCCAATGATCTGGCGTTGCTCAAGGCGGAGGGGCGGTTCGCGGCGCTGTCCCGACAGGTCGGGACGAGTCGCGGGGTGAAGTTGGGCGGCACGGTGGCCACGGTGGGTTTTCCCAACATCGGCTTGCAAGGGTTCGCGCCCAAGCTGGCCCCGTGAGATAGCTTCTCTTTGGCTGCTGTGAATCTGTGCGCTGAATTATCTCACGGGGCGAGCCAAGGGCGAGATCGCCTCGCTGTCCGGCGCGGGTGATGACGCGCGGTATTTCCAGATCAGCCTGCCGGTGCAGCCGGGCACGTTGGAGTCCAAGCTTTAGCTTGTCCGCGCGGAAGGGGACACGCTAAAGCGTGGACTCCAACTGAGCGCGCGGGATGGGCTGGCGGCGAGCGGGTCGTTGCCGGAGAATGTGAATTACGCGGTGAAGAGCAGTTACCTGCTGGGCTTCCTGGAATCCGTGCCGGAAGTATCGGCGAAGTTGAAGGAGCCGGAGACGAAGGAGCGGAAGTTTGAGGAGGTGGTGAAGTCGGCGGAGCAGGCGGTCGTGTTGGTGTTGGTTTATTGAGCGTGCCGGCCGTTCGGATTATGGCAGGGGAATGAATCGCAGGGGAATGGTTTTCCGGATTTCATTCCCTTGCCATTCGTTCCGCTGCCGATTCCTCTGCCTCAATTCGGTGGTTTTCACTCGCCTACCGTGGGAATTAAAAATGTTGACGAGAATCTACTCCGTGTGTAGTTTCTGAACAGACAGAAATTGAAGAAATATGCCGAAGTTAAGCCCAGTCCAACAGAAGTTCATCCTCCATTGGGGCGAGATGGGGACGCGCTGGGGCATCAACCGCA
>CAZNOE010000768.1:0-3432 GCA_964574525.1 uncultured Bifidobacteriaceae bacterium | reverse complement strand
TCTTCGCCGGCTACCGTGGAAGGTGATCGCGTTTATTTCACGGACAACCGCGGCGAGGTCGTGTGCCTCGATGCGAAGGGCATGGCCAACGGCAACGATGGCCCGTTTCGCGACGAGGCCGCACACATGACATCTCCGTCGAAGCCCGGTTCGTCGCCCCAGCGAGTGGCGGGCGCGGAGACGCAACCCCAACCGTTGCGCCCGCCCGCCGATGGCGTTTTGCTCAAGCCCGGACCGCTCGATGCAGACATCATCTGGCTTTTCGATTTGCCCTCAGGAGCGGGCATCTGGCCGCACGACGGCGCGCATAGTTCCATTCTGGTCCATGGAAATTATCTCTATCTCAACACGGCCACCGGCGTGGACAACACTCACAAGCGCGTGCGCGCGCCCGATGCGCCCAGCCTCGTCGTGATTGACAAACGCACCGGCCAGCTCGTCGCCCGCGACCAGGAACACATCGCGCCAGATATTTTCCACAGCACGTGGTCATCGCCGTCGTTGGGCGAGGTGAAGGGGCGTCCGCTGATTTTCTTCTGCGGTGGCAACGGCGTTGTGTATGCCTTTGAACCTTTGGAAACCCCCTCACCCGGCCTGCGGCCACCCTCTCCCCTTCCGAAGGGGAGAGGGCAGGGTGAGGGGTCTTCCCGTTCACGCGACGCCGCCGCCGCGACGAACGTATTAACTTTGAAAAAAGTCTTTCAGTTCGATTTCGACCCCACCGCTCCGAAGACGGAGGTGCATAAATACAACACCAACCGCCGTGAAGGCCCGAGCAACATTTATGGAATGCCGGTCTTCTGGCACAACCGCCTCTATGTCGCCGGCGGCGGCGACATCTGGTGGGGCAAAAACGAGGCCTGGCTCAAGTGCATTGATGTGGTGGCGCTCATTCGAACTTCTCCCTCTCTTCCGCGGAGCGGAGGAGAGGGCCGGGGAGAGGAGGCGTCCCGCTCACCCCTCTCTCCGGCTCTCTCCCCGCTCGCAACTCGCGGGGAGAGAGAGCTACAACGCAGCGAGTCTGATGGGGAGAGGGACGGGGTGAGGGGTCTGCTTTGGTCCGTTCCACTGGAAAAGCATGTTCTCTCCACAGTCGCAATTTATGACGGCTTGTTGTTCATCGCGGACTGTGGGCGCGCGTTCCGCTGTCTCGATGCGGAAACTGGCAAGCCGCATTGGACGCACGAGATCAAAGGCGAAGTTTGGGCCTCGCCAATGGTGGCCGATGGGAAAGTCTATCTCGGCACGCGGAGCGGGAACTTCTATGTCTTCGCCGCGAGCAAGGAGAAAAAAGAACTCGCCTCGATCGAACTGGTTGACTCCATCAGCGCCACGGCGACCGCCGCCAATGGCGTGCTCTACGTTGCGACGATGCGGAATCTCTACGCGGTAAGCGTGCGTTGAGCCCCGGACTGGCCTTGCCTTCGCCCGCTGCACGCTAGCTAGGGCAGGCTGATACGCATCGCATCGTACCGAATGTCCCCGCTCACTGCGTATCCTGCAACGCCATTGTCATTTCCGTAGGCTTCCACATGGACGACGAATCTGTAGCTGACTCCAGCGGCGAGCGTAATGGGATCCTTCGGAACCAGGACGACATTGTCACCGTTCATGCCGCCAGTTACAGACTCGAATTTAATCGTTTGGCCGCCCAGTACCTGAAGAACCTTGGTGCCGCCCGTCTCATAGCGGTCAACTGCTACACCGGGCTGGTTCGGATCCCAACTGACGCTCAAGTTCGCACTCCAGTACACATCCCCACTGGCAACCGGTGCGCCCCCACCTGGGGGCAGAGCATGAACTTTGTCAAGGTCCCACCGGGCCCCTCGCAATTCAATCTTCGGCTGGAAACGTTGTGCGCCGTTAGCAGCCGTGAACCGCACATATTGTGCTGCAGTGTCGCTGTGGTGTGCCCAAGCCTGCGCAAATTTTGCCGTGTTGCGTTGCATCGTGTCCTCAAGTTGAGCGTCGAGCGAAATCGCTGCGATACAATTCGCGGCTGCGAAGTTGTTACCAATCACATCCTGGGAGCATTCTTTCACTGGAAGATCGATTCCGGCCGCATTCAGGACATGTGTGACGAATGTACCCGGTTGTTTTGGCAGGGGCTCAAGAGCAGCCAGGTAACTGTTCATGAAAACGTACGCCATCTGACGCACCTCGTTAGTAATGCCCTGCATCCAAGCGTTCCAGAGTCTGACCATGGCCACCCGATGCCATGGAGGCAAATCCTGCATCTGTAAACCCGCCCGAAGTTTCGAGTCAGTGAATGGTTCAAAGTTGGATTGCGGCACATTCGGGAGCGGACCTACGAGGAGGTCGCGCCGCCCCATCTCTCGACCTAGTTCAATCGCATCTTCCCGAAGCTGGCCTGGCAGGAGCAAATCGCAAGGGGGTGGCGTGGGATTACAGCCTACGGGGGGTCGAACGCACTGGCCTTGAGCGTTTGTTCCAGTCGGGTATCCCACGATCATCGTGTCTTCGAGCGGATGGACCGAGACGTTCACCTTGTTCGAGCCATTAGCGTCCATGTGCCAAATCTCGCGTGACCTGCCCTCGCCTGGTTGCAGGACCCAAGCGATTTGCGCACCGTCGGGGTACGAGTAATAGGGAATGGTATGATTGGACGCGTCCGCAGTGAGGTTCGTGTTCAGAACGGCACCGCCCGGATAGGCGACTTCCACCAGCCGATATGCTCCATTGGTGTCGCGATCCTCAGCTAGGATCACTTTGTTCCCACTAGGATGCCAGATCGCCGCGGAGACTGGCCAGCCCGGCGCATAAAGCACTTCATCGGCGCGCGTCACTACGTTAAGGACGCGGATGGCCGTTGGAGTGCTCGTTCCCAAAGGCGCAAAGGTGTATAGGAGCAGTTCTCCGTCGCGACGCAGGTTCCCGTGGAACCTTTCCGCGTCTGGTTGTGTCAACTGAACTGGAGGATTGGCGCTGTCCAGGTCCATGCGCCATAACGTGTGAACATTGGTGACCATGCGCGTGAAGTAAATGTGCCCGTCGAAACTGGCCCACGGATGGCTGGATTGACGGTCCTGCGTCAAACGCTGCACGTTTGTCCCGGCCACGGCCATGATGTAGATATCCTCGTCTCGCTCGAAGACAATGCGGGTGCCGTCGTGAGTGAAGACGGGGTGCTGGTTGACAGTAGGAACTGCGTTGGTCGTCAATTGGATGAGATTCGTCCGCGCGATGTCCAGCATCCAGATGTCGTAGCTCCCGTCGCGATTCGATGCCCAAACGACCCGCTGGAAACGAGTGGAGTTGTTGCCGGCCTCGGGAGCGAGAGTGAAGGGGTCAATCTCAGCCACGCCGTAGACTGGAAAATTACCAAAACTGGCGAGGTCCTTGTGATCATTCCACTGCCTGAAGCCTGAATCGAAGTTGTAGATCAGGACGCGATCCTCGCCTCCCGCGAAA
>CAZNOE010000767.1:0-3443 GCA_964574525.1 uncultured Bifidobacteriaceae bacterium | reverse complement strand
CGGCCAAGCGCCGTTCCGCCGACACGTCGAAGCTGCTGCACCAACTCAAGGGCGATCTGGACTGGATTGTGATGAAGTGCCTGGAGAAGGACCGGCAGCGGCGCTACGAGACCGCCAATGGACTCGCCGCAGATCTCAAGCGCCACCTCGACAACGAGCCGGTCCTCGCCCGGCCGCCCAGTCAGCTTTACCGGCTCCAGAAAATGGCGCGACGGAACAAGGCCGCCACCGTTGGGGTCGCCAGCGTCGCGTTGGCCTTGGTCCTGGGGCTGGGACTTGCGACGGCTGCGTTCGTGCGTGAGCGAGCCGCGCGACAGCGGGAGCGCACGCAATCCGTCCGAGCCGACACCGTGACGACCTTCATCGACAGCCTGGTGTCGGACCAGTTGCCCTCGCTGCTGCAGCAGGGGAATGTCCGCGGTGCGCGGGAGTTGATCAGCAAAGCGGATGCCCTGGCTTCGTCCTCCCTGTCCAATACCCCGGCGGCGGAGCTCAGGTTGCGTTGGAAATTGCGTGCTGCCCTTGTCGATCTAAACGATGCGCCGGCGGCTTTGCAGCAGGCGGAGTTGATCAACCGGCTCCTGCCGAGGGTCACCGACGAGCAACTCAGCGTCCCGCGCGACGAGATAAGAATTGCTCTTCCTGAAACCCGCCTTTGGGCGGCCGACGACCAGTTGACGCAGGAGCAGGCCATGAAGGATTTGGAAGGCCTCTATGCCGAGTTCATGGGGCGGAAACCGCCCGCCGAAGGGTTCGCTGCAAGTTGCAGGTTCTATCAGGCAAACTGGTTTGGGTTTGCCAGCAAGACGAAAGAAGCGGAAGCGGCGATTGTGGAAGCCCACGAACTGCTCCTCCATGCCCCGGCTCCGGTTTCCTTGGGAATCCATGTGGCCGCTAAATACGTTGAAGTTTTGGGGCCAACAGATCCCGTGCGGGCCGAGCAGGTCGCCCGTGAAAACCTGGGGAAACCAAGATACCTGGACCCGGAGGTGCGGGCCGAATACCTGAAGCTGATTGCCGAAATGAGCAACACCCTCTGCCGGCAGGACCGTTTCGCGGAGGCGACCGCGATGCTGGAAGAGCAACGCCGGTTGCTGGTGACCCGCGGCGGTTCCGGGACAGATCTGGTCCGGTTGGATGCGCTGCGCGGGGCGGTCCTGGCCCGCTCCGGCAACGCTCGGGAAGCTTTGCCGATTCTCGAGGCCGTGGCCACCAACCGGCTTTCGGATGTCATGGATTGGATGAACGCCGCCATCGTGGCTAACGCCACCGGCGACCATGATTCCTTCCAGCGACTCAGGCGGATCTGTTCGCTCCGCTTCACCTCGACCGTCGAAGGGAACGCGGCCCTTATGGTTGTGGCCGGCCTGTATCAGCAACCCATGGACGCTGACACCTTGGCCATGGCACGTGCCTTGGTGGACCGGGCCGATGACGGTTCGATCTTCATCAAGCTCCAAATCAACTCCATCAGCGCGGTCGTGGCCTATCGTGAACATCGCTACCCCGAAGCCCTGGTGCTGCTGGACAGGTTTCTTGCCACACCCAGCTCCCGGCCGGGGAGCCGAGTTACACTGACGGATCCAGCCCAGCAGGCTGGATCAAGGTTTATCAGGGCGATGCTTTGCGCCGAACTCGGGCGCACGGAGGAGGCCCGCCGGGACTTCGCGCAAGCCCGCGACCAGTTGAAGCTGGCCCTTGGGGACAAGCCCGGGCATGACCGCGGCGGCGAGGGGCCTTGGGTTAAGCCTTGGGTTAAAACGTATCAAGCGGAATCGAGGCAGCGCGAAGCGGAAGCGCTATTCAAGGTCAAGGGCATCCCCCTGCCCGAGCCGGACGCGAAGTGAAAGAAGGCTCAACCCGCATGATGATTTCCACATGAATCCAAACCGCGAAGAAGTTTTGTTTGCGTTGGCGCTGGAGAAACCGGCTGTGAAGCGCGCCGCGTTTCTCGACGTGATGTGCGAAGGCGACGCGGCGTTGCGCCAGCGCCTCGAATCGTTGCTCGCCGCGCATGAGCAACCCGAAACGCTGCTGGCCACGCAGGCCGAAGCCGCCCGACCCACCATCAAGCTCGACCTCGCCGATGCCCCCGACGAAGCGGTCGGACAGACGCTCGGGCGCTACAAACTTTTGGAACGCGTCGGCGAAGGCGGCTGCGGCGTGGTTTATGTCGCGGAGCAGACCGAGCCGGTGCGGCGTCGCGTGGCGCTCAAGGTCATCAAGCTGGGCATGGACCAAGCAGGTCGTCGCACGGTTCGAGGCGGAGCGGCAGGCGCTGGCCATGATGGATCATCCGAACATCGCCAAGGTGCTCGATGCGGGGATGACGGAAACCCCTCCGCCGGTCTCCGACTGGTCAGGCCACCGTTTCCAGCGCTTTACGTTCGGCGGATTTGGGTTCCGTGAGCGCGGCGATACGTTGATCCAGCGTGGCCAGCACGCCACCCCGGCGGATCGCGAGGCCAAGCAGGTAGGCGTCGGTCACCTGTTGATGTCCCAACAGCCGGACTCCGGCAAAGGCGACCGCCTCGGCGAACGGCAGTTCATCGGGCCAGAACATGTGATCCTTGGCGACAGTGTTGGCGGAGAGAACGTGAATCGCTTCACGCGGTTGGACGGCGTCACGGGAGAACGCGGGATTCGACACGATGCGGACGAAACCGGCCTGGGTGAAGGGGCACGTCGCCCAGCCCTTCGCGCGATGGCGGGTGAACCACTTCAGCGCCAGATCATGCCGCTCATGGCTGGGCCAGAGCAGTGCGATGAGCAGGTTGGTGTCGAGCAGGTAGCCCTTCATACGCCCTCGGTTTCAATCCGGCGCACGTCGTCCGTGGTTACTTTCGGCGAGTCCGCCGGCAGGTGGAAAACCACGAGTCCATCCTTGTCCTGGGCCGGAGTGGGCGCGCTCAATCCCCGGCGCAAAAGATCCGAGACGGTCTTGCCGAGCGAAACGCCCCGCAGCTTGGCCTGGCGGGCGGCCAGTTCGAGAATATCATCGTCCAGAGTCAGTGTTGTTCTCATGGCGGAAAGATGCATTTATTTCTGTTGATGTCAATTGTCAGTGTTAACATCAGTTTGTCGCATTCGCGCCGCATCAACTAATTCCATGCCTCCCTCCAACGAAGAAGCCCTGTTCGCCCTCGCCCTCGCGAAACCCACCGCCGAGCGCGCGGCGTGGCTCGACCGCGAGTGTGGCGTGGACAAAGCCCTGCGGGCACGCCTCGACGCCTTGCTCGCCGCGCACGAGCAACCCGAGACTGTGCTCGCCACGCAGGCCAAATCTGCCCGACGCACCATCAAGCTCGACCTCGCTGATGCGCCCGACGAAGCGGTGGGCCAGACGCTCGGCCGCTACAAACTTTTGGAACGTGTCGGTGAAGGCGGGTGCGGCGTGGTCTATGTCGCGGAGCAGACGGAGCCGGTGCGGCGGCGCGTGGCGC
>CAZNOE010000766.1:0-3445 GCA_964574525.1 uncultured Bifidobacteriaceae bacterium | reverse complement strand
CACAACAATCGCATCGCCTACCTGTGGCTCAAGCAAGCCGACTTCGCCCGCACCGGTGCGGACAGTGCCGACTCGGAAGGATTGATTGATCACATCCGCGCCATTGAGCCCGTTATCGTCGCCTGCGTGTTTGAGGAAATCGAGCCGGAGTTGTCACGCATCAGCCTGCGCTCCAAGAGTGAAAAAGTGAACGTGAACGAAATCGCGGCCCTCTTCGGCGGCGGTGGTCATCCCGCTGCGGCCGGAGCGCGAATTCCCGGGAAGCCTTTTGTGGTTCAGCACCGCGTCATTAAGGCGATCAAACAGGCGATTAACCACGCGTAACACGAACCAGAAACCCACCGAAGAAGGAAAACCGTCAGGCCAGCAGCATACGCATCGGAATCAACCGCCGCTTAAATGGGTCAAGCACCAAGCCAATGCTCTCCAGTGTGGTTGCGCCCAGCAATGGCTCGTCGCCTTGCTCCCCAAAAATCACCGGGGCCGCGCCGCCTTCGCCTCTGAACTCAAAATACGCGTCGCCCACCTGCCGGGTGATGGTTGTGCCGTCCGCCAGTGAAAAATCCACGCTTCGGTGCGGACGGATGCCCAAAGCCTTGAGCGTCGGCGTGGGAACGAGACTATAAACCGCCCCAGAATCAATGAGGAAATTGACCGTCGCTTTGCGCCGGCTGCGGTGACTTTCCTTTACCAACAGTTTCTGATTGGTCAGTCCCATAATTATAACTCCGGCAACCTAACGACGTTTCCGGCCTCCGACAAGCCTCGAATCCAGCGCGCTTGAGCCACGCCGTCTTTTTGCTGCAATTCGGTCTGACTCCGGCAATCATCCCGCAGCGATATGCAGAATTTTGAACCGCTCGATGGCGCCATCCTGATTGATAAACCGCCAGGCCCGACCTCACATGACGTCGTGGACTTCATCCGCCGGCAGTTCGGCATCAAGAAAGTCGGTCACTGTGGCACGCTTGATCCGAATGCCACCGGCCTGCTCATCATCGTCCTGGGTCGCGGCACGAAGCTCTCCGAAAAACTCATGTCCAATGACAAGGTCTATGAGGGGGCGATGAAGTTCGGGGAGACCACGAACAGCTATGATGCGGATGGCGAGATTCTTGACACTCATCCCGTGCCGCCACTGACGGTCGAACACCTGAACGAACTCGCGGCCGCGTTCGTCGGCGATCTGATGCAGATGCCGCCAATGGTCTCCGCCATCAAAAAGGACGGTGTGCCTCTCTACAAACTTGCACGGAAGGGCATCGAAGTCCCGCGCGAGCCACGGTTGATTCACGTTTATTCGTTTCGGTTCACCAATTACCGCGAACCGCTCGGCTCGTTTCGCGTCGCCTGCACCAAAGGCACGTATGTCCGCAGCCTCGCGCACGACCTCGGCCAGAAAATCGGCTGCGGCGCGCACCTTGCCACATTGCGCCGGACTGTTTCCGGCAAATTCGACGTGGCCGATGCAAAGCCACTCGACGAAATCTTGAAGCTCTCGACGGCAGAGTTGGAGAAGCGCGTGATTCCGTTTCTGCGTCTCGCCCAATCTTGATTGGGCGAATCTCGAAAGCCGAGGCCGCAGAAGCGCCGCTTGACTCGTCAATCGTAAATCGTAAATCGTAAATCCCGCGTGAACGTCATCCACACGGCCACTGAGTTGAAGCCCGGCAGTAAAAAAGTCTGCCTCGCCATCGGCTTCTTCGACGGCGTGCATCTCGGCCATCAGCAGATCATCCGCCAGACCATCGCCGACGCCCGACAGCATAACGCGCTCGCGCTCGTTCTCACGTTCGACCAACATCCGAACACCATTGTCGCGCCGCACCGCGTGCCACCGCTGATTTATCCGCTGCCGCAAAAACTTCGCGCCGTTGAATCGCTCGGTGCCGAAGCGCTGCTCCTGATTCACTTCGATCAAGCCTTCAGCGAACAGACCGGCGAGGCTTTCGTCCGTAATCTCGTGCGCAACCTGGGCCGCATTCATAGCATATGTGTCGGCGCAAACTTTGCGTTCGGCCACAAACGTAGCGGCAACGTCGCCCTGCTCGAACAGCTCGGTGAGGAATTGCGTTTCACTGTTCATGGCCTCGAGAAGGTTTCATTGGACGGCCGGGTTGTCAGCAGCACGCGCGTTCGCGAAGCGATCCGCACGGGCAATCTTGATGCCGCCAGTCAGATGCTTGGCCGCACGTACTCCCTCGCCGCGCGCGTCGTCGTTGGCGACAAGCTGGGGCGCGAGTTGGGTTTTCCGACGGCGAACCTGGATGTCACCGGCCTCGTCCTGCCGCCCAACGGGGTTTATGCCGCACACGCCGTGGTGCAGCGAGAGACACGCCGTGCGGTGGTAAACATCGGCTATCGGCCTACGCTTCAAAACCCGGCGCCGCAACTTCGCGTCGAGGCGCACTTGCTGGATTTCGACGGTGAACTTTACGGTGAGGAAATCGAAATTACATTTGCTGAAAAATTGCGGGAGGAGGAAAAGTTTCTTTCGCTCGCAGCCTTGCGCGAACAGATTACGCTCGACATTGCAGAGGCGAAACGGCGGCTTTGACACTTTCGGAAGGACGAGTTATTCGAGTCCCTGAACTTTCGTTCGCACTGAGGTCTGGGACTCGTGTAACTCGTCCTTCCGGATGGCAAATTTCCCTTGAACACTCCGGCTGGGCTCCTTGTCCATCTGTCGGTAACTTTGAAAAATATGAGCACAGGAATTGATGCGATTAACGAAGCAGTAAAGGAAGCGAGCGCCTTCACGCGCCCGCTGTTCAACGAACTCGGCAAGGTCATCGTCGGCCAGAGTTATCTCACCGAGCGACTCGTCATCGGTCTGCTGGCCAATGGCCACGTCTTGCTCGAAGGCGTGCCCGGTCTGGCGAAGACGCTCTCCGTGAAGTCGCTGGCCAACTGCATTCGCGTCAAGTTTTCGCGGCTGCAATTCACGCCCGACATGTTGCCCGCTGACGTGATCGGCACGCAGATTTACAATCCGCAGTCCGGCAGCTTCAGCACGCGCAAAGGCCCCATCTTCGCCAACCTCGTCCTCGCCGACGAAATCAACCGCGCGCCGGCCAAAGTCCAAAGCGCGTTGCTCGAAGCCATGCAGGAAAAGCAGGTCACGATCGGTGACCAGACATTCAAGCTGGAAGAACCGTTCCTCGTGCTCGCCACGCAGAATCCCATCGAGCAGGAGGGCACGTATCCGTTGCCCGAGGCGCAGGTTGACCGTTTCATGCTCAAGCTCAAGATCGGCTACCCGTCGCGCGGGGAGGAACGCCAGATTCTCGAGGTCATGGCGCGCACTTCCGGCACGCCGGTCGCCACCGCCGTTGTCGAACCGCAACAGATTTTGCGCGCGCGCGAAGTCATCAACGACATCTACATGGACGACAAAGTGAAGGAATACATCGTGGACCTCGTCTGCGCCACGCGCGAGCCGGAG
>CAZNOE010000765.1:0-3445 GCA_964574525.1 uncultured Bifidobacteriaceae bacterium | reverse complement strand
AACATGACAACCTGCGGGCGCACGAACTGTGCGCGGGCGTGCAGGCCGGGGAGATTGTGATCTTTGACAAGGCCTACGTGGACTTCACCCATCTGGCCGACCTGGCGCTGCGCGAGGTCTTTTGGGTCACCCGCGCCTAGGACAATCTGCCATACCGGGTGGTGCGCCGACTGCAACGCGGTCGCGTCGGCCACATCCTGCGTGACGATCTGATTCCGTTGACTGGCCCAGCCCGCAAAGCCTATCCGGTCGAGCTGCGCCGGGTGGTCGCCTTGGTCGAGGTGGACGGCGAACTGCGGGAGCTGGTGTTCCTGACCAACAACCTGACTTGGAGCGCGCAGGCCCTTGCCGACCTGTATCGCTGCCGCTGGAGCATCGAGGTGTTCTTCAAGGAACTCAAACAGACACTGCAACTGGCCGACTTTCTCGGACACAACGCCAGCGCCGTGCGGTGGCAGGTAGGGACCGCGCTCCTGGTTTATCTGCTGTTGCGCTGCTGCGCGTTCCTGAGCCAGTGGGGCCACCGTTTCACCCGGCTCTTCACGCTCCTGCGCGCGGCCCTGTGGCAGAAACTCGAACGGCGCAGTCTGCTCGAACGCTATGGGACAGCCGATTTTCATATCACCGAAAACACCGCCAAATTCTTAAACTCATTTTCGATCTCGTCACCCGTTTCCTTCGGAAAATCCCCTCTGATCGTCACGCACCGTTGGCCTGTGGTGTGCCACTGAAAATTTAACATTCATCATTATGCAAAAAAACATTATTCGCATTGCGATCGGGACAGGGCTCATACTGCTTATACCCTTAGTCTTGACGCTTCTTGGCAGTTGGCATTGGAGACCGGGCGCTTTTATTTTCGCCTTTGTCCTCCTGTTCGGTGCCGGTCTCACGTATGAACTGGTGGCGAAGAAAATGAACAATAAGGCATACCGATTCGCCGTCGGCCTTGCCGTGGGGACAGCGTTCATTCTCACCTGGGTGAACCTTGCCGTTGAAATCATCGGAGACGACAATCCCGCCAACTTGATGTATTTCGGGGTGCTCGCCGTCGGCATCATCGGCGCCATCATCGCGCGCTTCCGGCCGCACGGAATGGCACGCGCATTGTTCGCGATGGCGCTCGCTCAAGTGCTAGTCCCCGTGATCGCGTTGATTTTCTGGAAAACCAATTTTGCCCCGGGTGTGGCTGCCGTGTTCGGTCTGAATGCGTTTTTCGCCATGCTGTGGGTCGTATCGGCTTTGCTGTTTCGACGCGCAAGCGCCAATCGCTCATGAAAATTAAAATATTATTCGCAACCTCACTGACACTGGCGTTGTTCACCGCAGGCTATGCCCAGACGCTGGACAAAGCCAAACTCGACCAGTTTTTTGACCGGCTCGCCGAAAAGAATAAGGCGATGGGGAGCCTGACCATCGCCAAAGACGGCAATGTTCTTTACACCCGCGCTATCGGCTACAGCCAGATCAACGGAACCGAAAAGAAACCTTTGACTGCGGCGAACAGATTCCGGATCGGTTCGATCACAAAAATGTTCACCGCCGCGATGATCTTACAGCTCGTCGAGGAAGGAAAGTTAAAGCTGACCGACACCCTCGACAAATTCTTCCCGCAGATCCCGAACGCCACAATCGCGCATGTCCTCGCGCATCGCAGCGGTATCAATGCAGACGGAGCGGTGACGAGCGATCCCGCCTGGCTCTTATTCGCGTCGCGGTGGACGGAACTCGTCGTCTTCGGCGCCAGTGCGGAATTGCCAACGTGCGGCGGTTTGGCTTGGCCGCTTTGGGAGGCTTGCGCAAAGCGGTGAGTTACCGCCAGAGTTACCGGACTTCGGAGGTTGACAACCTACGCGGTCGGTAGTTAAAAAAATATCCGCCACATCGTCCACGAGGCGTCGCAATGAACGAACCGCCGCAAAAGAAAGAAAGCAACAAAATCTACCTGCTAGGATTCTCGTGAAAACCATCGCGCTCCTCTTGCTTCTCGCCTCCCCGCTCGCTGCGATCTCTCAAACCAACCGCGCCAAGATTCCGTCAGCCCCACGCGCGCCCGTTCCGGCGAGTGCCGTGCCGGCGCACGTCTATGCCACGCTAAACGTGCTCAGCAATCTGACCGTCACGCTCAAGAAGCAGATCGCAGATGTAAAAGCGAAAACCGCCGAGGAAAACAAGCACACGGACTTAAAAGAGAGCGCCGGGAAAATATCAGTTCGCGCCGCCAACGCAGAGAAGTATGGCCGCAGCCAAGCCGATGCCGCGAAAATTGCGCCCTGGGAAAAGGAACTGGCTAAGATACGTCTTCAAGAATACGAGCTGCGGCGGGCTTGGAAAATCCCTGAACCGACCAACGCCAAGCGACCTCGCGCTAATTGAGCGCGTCACGCCATGATCGGCAAATGCACAGCCTGCGGCGGGGATATTCAATATACCAAGAAGATCGCGGGCTCGGCAACCCACTGCCCATTGTGCGGAGAATTGATCAGACTGCCACTGCCACCGGAGGCCGTGAGCCACCGAGCGTTCCGATTTGTAGGTGAGCTGTGGCTGCGCTTCTGGAAGACACCTCATCGCAATCGCTATCTTGTCCTGGTAGGTGTGCTCATCGTAATTGCGGTTGCGGGGGCCCTCGGAGTGTTGGGCCAGTTGATCATGGGCGTGGTGGTGTTCGGACTTGGGGCGGCACTAATTTACGTCCTCTACCAGATCACCGCGGAAAAGCTCTGGCTCAAGGTCATGAGCGTAATCATGGTGGCCGTTGGCGTACTTCTGGCCATTGGCGGGCTGCTGGATTTCATCACCATTAGCCGCTCCAAAGACGCGACGATCTTTCAGCAATACCAAGCTACTTTTTTTGGGATCGGCGGCCTGACCTCGCGGGCCTTGGACTCATTTTGCACGCGCTCGCTGAAATTGCACGCAACACTCGCCGCCCATGAGCGCCAACGAACCTAAAAGTTCCACCTTAAATATGCCCTGGCCGAACCGCGAGACTAACTGGCAAAATCCAATTCGAGCCGCCGCCGCCAGAGTTCCCGCGGTTTGAAAATCCCAGCCGGCGTGATGATTCCCGTAATCAACTCTGCCGCCGTCACGTCAAAGCCCGGATTGCGCGCGCCACTGTTCGGGTTCGCCACGCGCACGTAACCGCGCTTGCCCGATTTCTGATTTCTGATTTCTGATTTCTGATTTGAAATTACGCCCCACGCGCCGAGGATTTCATCTTCGTGCCGCTCCTCAATCGGAATGTCGAAACCGGCTTTCAAGTTCCAGTCAATCGTTGAAAGTGGAATCGCCACATAGAACGGAATGCCGTGCCGTTTGGCGAGCACGGCCTTGGTGTAGGTGCCGATTTTGTTCGCGACTTCGCCCGTGCGGCCGAGCGTGCGGTCGCTGCCCACGATGACCAGATCAATTTCGCCGCGCTGCATCAAGTGGCCGGCGG
>CAZNOE010000764.1:0-3448 GCA_964574525.1 uncultured Bifidobacteriaceae bacterium | reverse complement strand
AGTATTCATCACGAATTCGATAGCCTCAATGCCGTAGCCACCACTCTACCCACGGCCGCCTTGGCGGGCATTCACAACAATCCCAACGTGGTGTTGGTGGAGGACGATCCGCCGCGCTACCTGCTGGGGTGCGAGATGCCAACGGAGCAGATCCCGTATGGGATCGATGCTGTGCAGGCAACCGCACTGTGGGATGCGAATGATGATGGTGTCCTCGACGCCGGCGCGCCAATCGGCTCAGGGATCAAGATCGGTATCATTGACTCCGGCGTGTTTGCCGGCCACTCGGATTTCGCGGGCGTAACCGTGACCGGGTACTCGGACGGCTGGACTGGGACTGACTGGAATACCGATGCGCTCGGCCATGGTACGCACGTGACGGGCACGATTGCGGCGCAGCTTAACGGCTCCGGCGTCGTGGGAGTCAGCCCGGGCGTCAGCATCCACATGGTGAAGGTCTTCGACGTTTACGGGGACGAGTCTGACCCGGATTACGGGGTTTACTGGGTCCACAGCTCAACCCTGTTGGACGCCGCCCAGCGGTGTCAGGCTGCCGGGTGCAAGATCATCAACATGAGCCTCGGGGGCGGGTCACCCAGCCAGACGGAGGACAACGGGTTTGCCCAGCTTTACAACGCGGGCATCCTGCTCGTGGCGTCCGCCGGCAACGCCGGTGACACTTCGATCAGTTATCCCGCCGGCTATGCTTCGGTGATCTCGGTCGCCGCGGTAAATCAGAACAAAGCGGTGGCGAGTTTCTCGCAACAAAACAGCGATGTGGAACTGGCTGCGCCCGGCGTGGACGTGGTGAGCACCGTGCCTTACTGCTTCGTGAACTCAGTGATCGGCAACGGATTTTCCTACCCGGGAAATCCCATCGATCTCGCCGCGCACGCTGCGGTCTCCGGCATTCTGGTTGACGGTGGCTTGGGTGATACCATGAACGCCGCCTGGGCTGGCAAGGTTGTGCTGGTGCAACGGGGCTCGATTAGTTTCTACCAAAAGGTGATGGACGTGCAGAACAGCGGCGGCCTGGCCTGCATCATCTACAACAACGTGCCGGGCGATTTCATGGGCACACTCAGTCAGGGTCCTTCCCTCATCCCCGCCATTGGTGTGAGCCAGGAAAATGGACAAGCGCTACTGGCGCGTCTGGGCCAGACAACAACCGTTGATACCAGGAAATTGACCGATACCAGCGCCTGGGATTCTTACAGCGGGACTTCGATGGCGGCTCCACACGTATGTGCTGTGGCAGCTTTGTACTGGAGCGCCGCCCCCACGAAATCCAATGTGCAAATTCGCCAGACCCTGGCGGCGACTGCGGTGGACCTGGGAGTCGCAGGCCGGGATGACGCCACGGGCCACGGGTTGGTGCAAGCCAAGCCGGGTGGTGCCGGCGACACATTTCCACCGGTCATATCGGCGGTCACTTCCAGCGTCGTCAATGCGAAGAAAGGGACATTCAAAATCACGTGGACAACGGACGAACCCGCGACGTCGGTGGTGATCCTGAACGGGACGACTTACTCCGACACCAGTCTCGTTACCACCCACAGCCGGACGTTCGCAGGCAGAAGACGCACCACCTACACCTACTACGTGCGTTCGGCCGATGCTGCGGGTAATCAGTCCACAGCCGGTCCGTTCACTCACCAGAACTAGGCAAACGGAAGTTATGAAATCCATCCTGCTGCTACTCATGGCCACGAGTTGCGTGTTGTCGCCGGTGACCGCAACGGCTCAAACTCCCGTCCTGCTTAGGACCTTCAACAATCCCACCCCGGCCGCCGGAGATAATTTCGGCGCGGGCATCGCGGCCCTGGGCAGCGACCGTGTGCTCGTCGGCTCGCCGTACGATGACACGAGCGCGACCAACGCCGGCGTCGTCTATCTGTTCCACACCAATGGAACGTTGCTGACGACCTTCACGAATCCAAGCCCGGCCTACAGCACCTACTTTGGGAGCGACCTGTTCGGTAGCGCCGTAGCCGCCGTGGGAAGCGACCTGGTGTTGATTGGGTCACCGCACGACACGCGAGCTTATCTGTTCACGACCAACGGCAATCTGGTGACAACGCTCGACACTCCCCATTCGGAAGACAGCCAGTTCGGATCGGTGGTGGGAGCATTCGGCAACGACCGAGTACTCATCGGCACGCCTGAATTTGACTCTGATCCCGAAGCGGGTTTGCAGAGTGGCCTGGCCTATTTGTACAGCACCAACGGCACGTTGCTCGCCTTTCTCGACAACCCGTATCCGGGCAACTACGACCAGCATGGATTCTCGGTGGTGGCCTTCGGAAGCGACCGTGTGCTCGTTGGCGTGCCCGGGCTCAGTCTGGTTCATCTGTTCAGCACCAACGGCACCTCGCTAACCATCTTCACCAATCCCACACCACCGGCGTATGGGCACCGGTTTGGCCACTCGGTCGCTGCCGTCGGCACGGAGCGGGTCCTCATCGGTGCGCCTGAAGATGACACGGGGGCAACGAATGCCGGACTGGTTTATGTGTTCAACGCCAACGGCACGTTGCTGACGACCATCACCAATCCCACGCCGGCGGTGGGGGACAACTTCGGCGATCGGATGGCGATGCTCGGAAACGATCGGGTGCTCATTAGCGCGCCGGGTGACGATACCACCGGCACAGATTCAGGCTCGGCCTATGTGTTCAATGTCAACGGCACCCTGGTCGCAACGCTCAACAACCCGTCGCCGGCAACCGGCGATCGCTTCGGCTCCCGGTTGGCGGCGTTCGGAAGCGAGGGCGCGATCATCGGCGCGCCGGACGACGACACCGGCGCGGCGAATGCCGGGTCGGCTTATCTGTTCAACATTCCGTCCCCTCCAGCAGCGCCTTTACTAACCATCCAGCTCACAGCGACCAACACAGTCGTCGTCTCCTGGCCATCCGCCGCGACGAGCTTGGTGCTTCAGCAAAACACCAACGGCATCGGAACGGTAAACTGGAGCAACGTGACCGCCAGCATTCAAAACGACGGCACGAGCATGACGCTGGTTGTCAACCCAACCAATGCGAGCCGGTTCTATCGGTTGGTTAACCCCTAAAGGAACCTATGAAATCCACCTTGCTTCTAATCATCATCGCCACGAGTTGCGTGGTGTCACCGCTGGCCGTTACGGCCCAAACACCCGTCCTGCTCACCACCTTGCCGAATCCCACGCCGGAAGCCGGCGATTATTTCGGTACGTCGCTGGCGCCGCTGGGAAGCGACCGCATTCTGGTTGGTGTGCCCTACGACGGGCCAACTAATGCCGGGGCCGTCTATTTGTTTGGCACGAACGGCACCTTGCTCACGACGTTCACCAATCCCAGCCCTGACGTCATGCCCTGGTATGCCAATCCAGAACTGAACGGCGACTGGTTTGGGCTTGCCGTCGCCGGTGTCGGCAGCGACCGCGTGCTCATCGGCGCGCCACAGG
>CAZNOE010000763.1:0-3450 GCA_964574525.1 uncultured Bifidobacteriaceae bacterium | reverse complement strand
CGCATCGCGCACAACTACTCGCATCAGGCGGTGGATTGCGAGCATCTGCTGCTGGCGCTGCTCGGACAGGCTGAAAGCCTCGTGCCGGAACTGCTGGAGAAAATCGGCGTACCAGTCGTGAAGCTTCAGCCGGATGTTGAAAGTGAACTGGAACGTCGGCATAAGGTTCAGGGAACCAGCAGCAGCGATTTATTTCTCAACCAGGAACTGAAGAAAGCACTGGATGCCGCGCAATCGGAGTCGGGCAAGCTCAAGGATGATTATATCAGCACCGAACATTTGCTGCTGGGCTTGCTCGATGGCGGCGGCTTGGCGCTGAAGCAAATCTTCAAAACCCACGGGCTAAAGCGCGACTCCGTGCTGAGGGCGCTGGCGGATTTGCGTGGCAACCAGCGCGTGACCGACCAGGCGCCGGAAGGGAAGTTTCAGGCGCTCGAAAAATACGGGCGCGATCTCACCGCGCTCGCGCGACAGGGGAAGATTGATCCCGTCATCGGGCGCGACGAGGAAATCCGCCGCGTCATGCAGGTGCTTACGCGGCGAACGAAAAACAATCCGGTGCTCATCGGCGAACCGGGCGTGGGCAAGACCGCCATCGCTGAAGGGCTGGCCCGGCGCATCGTGAGCGGCGACATTCCCGAATCGCTCAAGAACAAGCGGCTCGTGGCGATGGATTTGAGCGCAATGATTGCGGGCGCAAAGTATCGCGGCGAGTTCGAGGACCGGCTCAAGGCGTTCCTCAAGGAGATCGTCGTGAGCGAGGGGCGGATCATCTTGTTCATTGACGAACTGCACACGATCGTGGGCGCAGGCGCGGCGGAGGGCGCGACGGACGCGGCGAACATCATGAAGCCACAGCTGGCGCGCGGCGAGTTGCGCTGCGTGGGTGCTACGACGCTCGACGAATACCGCAAGCACATCGAGAAAGACCCGGCGCTGGAGCGGCGCTTCCAGCCCGTGATGGTAAGGGAACCGACCGTGGAGGCGACCATCGCGATTCTGCGTGGACTTAAGGAGCGTTACGAGGTTCATCACGGTGTGCGGATTCAAGATTCTGCGCTTGTGGCGGCGGCCACGCTCTCACATCGCTACATCACGGACCGGTTTCTGCCGGATAAAGCGATTGATCTCGTGGACGAAGCGGCGTCGCGCATCAAGATGGAGCTGGATTCCAAGCCGACTGAACTCGACCAGCTCGACCGGCAGATTCTCCAGTTGGAAATCGAACGGACCTCGCTCGCGAAGGAGAAGGACACGGCGAGCAAGGAACGGCTCAAATTGCTCGACAAGGAACTCGCGAACCTGAAGGACAAGTCCAAAGCCCTGACCGTGCAGTGGCAAAACGAGAAAGCTTCGGTCAATGCCGTCAGCGTTGTGCAATCGCAGCTTGAGCAGGCGAAGCTGGAACTCGAACAGGCGCAGCGCCGCGGCGATCTCACAAAATCGGCAGAGATTCAATACGGCAAAATCCCCGACCTCGAAAAGAAGCTGGCAGACATCGAAAAGCAATCGGCGCAGGCCACGCGCACGTCCTTGCTCCGGCAGGAGGTTACCGACGAAGACATCGCGCGAGTCGTCGCTTCGTGGACGCACATTCCCGTGTCGCGAATGCTCGAAGGGGAGCGCGAAAAGTTGTTGAAGATGGAGGAGCGTTTGCAGCAGCGCGTCATCGGACAGCAAGAAGCCATCACCGCCGTCGCCAATGCCGTGCGGCGTTCGCGCAGCGGGTTGCAGGACCCGAACCGACCCATCGGCTCGTTCATTTTTCTCGGCCCAACCGGTGTGGGCAAGACCGAGACCGCCCGCGCGCTGGCGGAATTCTTGTTCGACGACGAGAACGCAATGATTCGCATTGATATGAGCGAATACATGGAGAAGCACACCGTCGCGCGGCTTATTGGCGCGCCGCCGGGCTACGTGGGCTACGAGGAAGGTGGACAACTCAGCGAAGCGGTGCGCCGCCGGCCTTACTCGGTGATTCTGTTCGACGAAATCGAGAAAGCGCATCACGACGTGTTCAACGTGTTGCTGCAAGTGCTTGATGATGGCCGGCTGACAGACGGGCAGGGGAGAACCGTGGACTTCAAGAACGCGATCGTAATCATGACCGGCAACCTCGGCTCGTCTATCATCCAGCAGTATTTCATGGGGAGCGCACGCGTCCCGCGTGCTGTTTCCGGCGTCGCGCCGGAAACTTCGTCCAAACAAACTTCCGCGGAGAAATTAGATGAACGAAAGGCTCGGCGGGACGCCTCGCCTGCACGCGAGACGCGTGCGCTCCCAGTTGAATTAGAAGACAAGGTGATGGCGGAGTTGAAACGCCATTTCCGCCCGGAATTCCTGAACCGCGTGGACGACATCATCATCTTCCACAGCTTGCGCGAAGAGGAGTTGGCGCGAATCGTGGACATCCAACTCGAGCGGCTTGGCAAACGTCTCGCACAACAACAACTCACGCTCGACGTGGACAAGGCTGCGAAAACGTTGCTGGCGAAGGAGGGCTACGACCCGCAATTCGGCGCGCGTCCGCTCAAACGCGCGATTCAGGAACACCTGCTCGACCCGCTCGCGACGAAGCTGCTGGCGGGCGAATTCAACCCCGGCGATAAGATCAAGGTCACTGCCGACGGAGATGGTTTGGCGTTCAAGGCTAAGTGATGCTGATTTGCGCCCCGTCCAGTTGATACGCACTCACTCAACAAGCCGGGCGCGACCGGTGTAGTCTTTGCCAAAATATGTCAGCAGGGTTCTCAGCAGGACGGGTTCGCGTCCAGGGGAGACTCGGAAGCCGGCATCAATATATCCTTCCCACGAAACGGGTTCAGCAAACCGCCGGTTCCGTGAGAACCAATTTGCCCATGTCGCCATCGAGCGTCGCCCGCGCACCCACCGGCAATGTGGCGTTGTGCGGCACGTGTCCGAAGGGCAGGCCCATCACGATGGGGACTTTCAAGGGGAGCAGCCGTTCACGGAATACATCCTCCAACGTCTGCCGATATTCCCTTGTGCATTTCGCTTTCGGATCTTCGCAGTCATGGTTGATGCCGATGGCGATGCCGGCGACTTGCTGGAGCAAGCCGCAGTTCAGAAGATAAGTCAGCATCCGGTCAAAGCGATAAGGCTGCTCGCTCAGATCTTCGAGGAACAAGATTCCGTCGCGAAACGGTGGTTGCCAGGACGTGCCGATGGTGGTGCAGAGCAGCGTGAGATTGCCCCCGATGAGCCGGCCCCGCGCGACGCCACGGCGCAAAGTCTTCACCGTTTTCTTTCGGTAGCCCTGGGCGATGTTTCCGTTCCACCCCTCACCCGTCCTTCGGACATCCTCTCCCGTTCGGACGGGGAGAGAGGAGAGCGTGCGCAGAAAACTCTGAAGCGTGAACTGCGGCATATCCTCATGCACAAAGTCCGAATTCAACATCGGTCCGTGAAACGAAATCAAATTCGCCTTCG
>CAZNOE010000762.1:0-3467 GCA_964574525.1 uncultured Bifidobacteriaceae bacterium | reverse complement strand
CTTCCGTCGAAAGTCGCGAGTGTCCAAAGGAATTTGAGCCTCCTTACGTGTGAAACACCGCCGTGAGAATCACGCCGCCGACGCCGCGACCCACTTGACGCTGTGATCGCCGGTCACGGCGACGGTTTCCGGCGGCGAATCAATCTTGAAGAACGACCACGGGCCGGGGATGAACGGATATTTTTCGATCACGCGCTCGTCAATTTCCACGCCGAGGCCGGGACCGGACGGCACAATCAAGTCGCCGCGTCCGATGGCCAGCGGTTCGCGCAGGATTTCATCGGCCAGTGGAAACGGATACATGCCGGGCTTGCCGTTGTTGGCGTAGCACGGATACTCCAGCCATTCGACCACGTCGGCAGGCCAACAGATGCCGAGGTGTGCGGCCGCCAGGACTTCCAGGGTCGTGCCCCAACTGTGAAACGCGAAGCGCAATCCGCGTCGCGCGACGGCGGCGAAGATGCGTTGGCCCATCGCGAAGCCGCCCTGGCAACACACATCCATCTGGAGGTAATCCGCCGCGCCTGTCTCGATGAGGTCGGTGAAGCCGGCTTCTTCCTGCTCGTGTTCGCCGGTGGCGATGGGGACGAGCTTGGCCGCGCGCAACTTTCGATACGCGGCGTGATCGCCCGGCGGCAACGGTTCTTCGAGCCAGGTCGGATGAAACGCAGCCATCGCTCCCCCAAGCTCCGCGACCGTTTCCGGCGAATAGCTTTTGTCGCCCATCCGCCACCACGAATGCGCGTCAATCATCAAGCCTACATCCGGCCCGACGGCTTCGCGCATGAGCCGTACGGTTTCGAGGTCCTGTTCAGGCCCAAGCGCGGGGCGCATTTTGTAAGCGGTGAATCCCATGCCCGCGATGGCTGCTGCCTCTTCGGCGAATCGCGCCGGGGACATGTACATCCCTGCGCTGCCGTAAAGTTTGATGCGATTCCGTTTGCGCCCGCCGATCAATTCGGAGAGCGCGCAGCCTTCGTAACGCGCAGCGAGATCAATCAGGGCGATCTCCACCGCGCGGTAGGTTTTGGCGAGTTCCTCATCCTGTCTCGTAGCAGCCGACGTAAGGAGGCTCTGACTTTCACCGCCCGAGATAAAGTGAGCCTCCTCACGTCGGCTCCTACACAACTCAGCGATTTCAAACTCACTCCAGCGGCGCGGGTCTTTGCCCAGCAGAAACGGGCGAATCGTGTCTTGAATCTCTTGCGCGGCGCGTTCATGTGCCGGGCCGGGAGCGTAACCGATTAATCCGTTGTCCGCCGTGACGCGGATGAGCATCGCATCGCGCTTGAGGATGGTGCGTTCGCCACCCCAGAATGGCAGCCGCAACGGCTCCGGCAGCGGACAGGACATAAGGATGCCTTGAACGTCAGTGATTTTCATGAGCACCAATCAAGCGTGATGAGTAATCGAGAACCCAATGTCCTGCCCTCAGTGAATCCAAACTGTAGCGGCGCTCTGTGGGCGCCGTCTCGGCGGTCACAGACCGCCGCTACATTCAAAGCGTGGGGACATTACTTCAGCAAGTCCGCCAGCGTGCTTTCAATCGCGTCGGCCCAGATTTGATAGCCCTTCTCGTTCGGGTGCAGCAAATCCGGCATGATGTCCCTGGGCAATGTGCCGTCCGGTTCA
Organism: uncultured Bifidobacteriaceae bacterium; assembly: GCA_964574525.1. GTDB lineage: Bacteria > Verrucomicrobiota > Verrucomicrobiia > Limisphaerales > JADLHS01 > WYBW01. The sequence goes on along the minus strand of CAZNOE010000762.1, from coordinate 1,835 downwards.
AGAAACTTTGCGCCGATGTCGAGGAACTTCACCATCTTGCCGTCATCGAGCTTGGCCAGCGCGGTGTTGATCTCCTTCAATTGATCGCGAATCGGTGTGCCTTGCTCACCGCGCGGGAAAATCGCCAGCAACAGAATCTTGCTTTGCGGCAGTTTCGCGCGCAGCCCCTTCACCACCGCGGTCACGCCCTCGGCGATTTCGGGCGTGGTATTGCGCGGCTTTCCGTCCCGTTCCTTGCCGGTGTTGTTCGTCCCGATCATCAGGACCACGGCCTTCGGCTTGATGCCGTCCAGCTCGCCGTGCTCCATGCGCCAGAGAACGTGTTCTGTGCGGTCGCCGCCGATGCCGAGGTTCAGTGCGTGTCGCGGCGCGTATTGTTTTTCCCAAACCGCCTTGCCCCGGGTGCGCCAGCCGTCGGTGATCGAATCGCCGAGGAACAGAACTTCGATATCGCCCTGCTTGGCTTGTGCGACGAAACCTTCGTGACGTTCCACCCATTTCGCATCGCGCGGGACAGGTTGGGTGGCGGTGTTTTCAGCCGAAACGGTGAGGGCTGATAGGGCGAGGGAGACAATCAACGGCAGGACGGAGATTTTTTTCATGCGGTGCAGCATAAGAATACCGCGAATGCATGGCAACTCCGTATCGGGCATCGCCTTGGCTCAAAGAGCGTCCGCACACTGCCCCCCGGCGCGCGGCCTTCGGCCGCTTCAGTGTCCGAGCCGGATGAATGAAGCGATTGCCTGTGGACTTTCGAACGATGAAGCGTCGTAAACGCCACGTTCCCCGAACCAGACTGAATTAGCGAATCAACCCCTTTCACTTCACCGCGTAGCTCGAAACCCGCCAGATCAGGTCCTGCCCCAACACCAGTGTGACCGTTTCGGAGGCCGCGGGTTTTTGCGAGAAAGCCGTGTCGAACTTCGCCACCACGTACTCGCCGTCGGGTGCGCCGGGAAGTTCCTTGGTGTATTCGGCGGACTTGAGTTTGCGCGAATCCCTTTTGCCGAGCGGCCGCCGGATCTCCTCGATGGTGGGTTTCCATTTGCGCTTGCTGACTTCTTTCTTGAACGGCGCGGACATCGCTTCCCAGCTTTCCGTATATTTGCCCGCGTCCACCAACGCGAGCCATTTCTCCGCGGCGTCCTGGGCTGACGCTTCTCGCGTGGCGTCGGCGGATGACACCGTGCGGGCGAGGAAGAGGCCGGAGATACAGAGCAGTGCAAAAAAGGATTTGTTCATGGCCGAAATGTGTAATGCCTCGCCGGGAAAAATGCAACAGCGTGATAGGTGTGTGCGAGTGACCTGGTGTAAGGCATTTCCCTCACGCGTCCCGCGCCGGCGGTGGAACACTTTGCCATCTTCGGCGGGGCAAGCGTCCCTGCGAGCCGGCTCGTCAGTAGCCTCGCCCCACCAAACTGTACTACCACCGCGCTGCATGGATTGACGCTCGGCAGCGAACGCCCTACGCTTCATTCGACTTTATGAGTGAACTGCAAAATTCCCTGCTTGAATTGATCCGCCGCACGTCGGCGGAAATTCCCGACGACGTCCACAAAGCCATTCTCACGTCGTTGGAGAACGAGAAGAAAAACTCCCTCGCCGCGAACGCGATGAAGATCATTGACCAGAACATCGCGCTCGCGAAAAACAAATCCCAGCCCATCTGCCAGGACACGGGGAGCATTTTGTTTTTCGTGGATTGTCCGATCGGCTTCGACCAGATCACTTTCGCCGAAACCGCGCGCGAAGCCGTGAAGCTCGCGACGAAGAAGGGTTTTCTCCGCCAGAACTCCGTGGATTCGCTCACCGGCAAGAACGACGGCACGAACGTC
>CAZNOE010000761.1:0-3467 GCA_964574525.1 uncultured Bifidobacteriaceae bacterium | reverse complement strand
GTCGCCACGACTTCGATGGGAATGGACAGGGCGATTTGCAGACAGACGGCTGCGGCCGTCATCAGGAGAGCGAACCCTGCGCCGGGGAAAGAGGGATTCCGATTCACGTGCACTGCCATGACGCCAAAGCCGGGGCAAGAGTTCAATTCTATTTCGCTGAGGTTTGATTCACCCGATTGCGTAATGGCCGGAGCGGCAGAATTTCGTCCTCCTCCTCGCAATCGAAATACAGATCAGATCGAGGACGAGAAGGAGGACGAGAACGAGGAGGAACAGAACAACAAGCAGCAAGCCCGGAAGAATGGCTTTACTTTTTTCCCGGTCGAGAGATGATCGTTCCGGGTTATGACACGGGTTTCGCTCAAACCACGGACACTTCCATGAAAACCATCTCCGCTCCCTGTACTCGCCGCCAATTCCTGCGGCGCACTGCCACCGCCATCGCCGTGCCGATGATTGTTCCCGGTTCGGTGCTCGGCCTCAACGGCGCCGTCGCGCCCAGCAACCGCATTGTCTTCGGCGGCTTTGGCATCGGCAACCGCGCCCGCGCCACGCTGCCGAATTTTCTCTCGTTCAAGGAAATCCAGTACGTCGCGGTGAGCGATGCGCGCGAGGACCGTTTGAAAAGCGCAAAAGAACTCGTGGATGCCCATTACGCCAACAAGGATTGCCAGACGTATCCGGACTTTCGCGACTTGCTGGCGCGAGGCGACATTGACGCAGTCTCCATCGCCACGGGGAATCGCTGGCACGGGCTGGGTTCGATCTACGCCGCGCGGTCGGGTAAGGATATTTACTGCGAAAAGCCGGTGTCGCTCACCATCAACGAAGGTCGCGCGCTGGTGGACACGTGCAAACGGTTCGGCGTGGTTTATCAGGCCGGCACGCAACGGCGCGGCACGGCTTCCTATCAATTCGCGCGAGAGATGGTTCGCCAGGGTAGGATCGGGAAGCTGCACACCGTCGAAATGCAGGTGTGGGCTGGGCCGGCGATCGCGCATGAAAAACCCACTCCCGTGCCGAAAGGTTGGAACTACGATTTGTGGCTGGGTCAGACGCCGTGGCATCCGTTCGTGCCTGGCCGCGTCAATGCCTGGCAATATTTCTGGGACACCGCCGAAGGCATCATCACGGACATGGGCTGTCATTACACCGATCAGATGCAGTGGATACTAGGCACTGACGACACGGGACCGGTTGAGTTCGAGGCGCAAGGGGAATTGCCCGATCCGACGAAGTTCATGAGTGACGCGCCGATCACGGCAGCCGCCAAGTGCAAATACGCCAACGGGGTCACCGGCCTCATGTATTCACGTGGCGCGTTCAAGGACCGATACATCCGCTACATCGGCGACGCGGGCTGGATTCAGGTGGACGACGAAACGGACCTCATCACCGCGAGTCCCAAATCCATCCTTAGCTTGAAAGGCACGGGCGGCGCCGGTTGGGGCGATGCTTCCGGCCACATCGGCGACCTGCTTCGCTCGATTCGCAGCCGCACGCCGACGCAATGCAATCCCGAGGTCGCGCATCGGGCGATTACGATTTGCCAGGCGTGGAACCTCGCGCTGCGTCTTGGTCAAAAGCTCAAATGGGATCCGGTGAAGGAACGTTTCGATTCCGAGTCTGCCAATCGGATGCTGTGGCGCGAACCGCGCGCGCCGTGGCGGATTTGACCGCATGCTTTCCAAACCATAACGACGCCGTTGAACTTTCCCCTCACCCCGGCCCTCTCCCCTTCGGAAGGGGAGAGGGAGAATCGTCGCCAGTCTGTCGGCAAATCCGGGCGGCCAGTGATTGTCGAGAGATGCGATTTGCTGTTCCCTCTCCCCATCGGATGGGGAGAGGGTCGGGGTGAGGGGTACGTTCAACCAACTGATTGCGGCCACGCGACCTTTTGACCTACGAATCACTTCCGAATTTATGAAACAAAAAATTGTTCTCCTGCTCCTCTGCGTTGCTCTCACACAGCAAGCATTCAGTGCGAGCGCCACGCAACCCGCTGATGTTACCGCCGTCGTCGCGCAAGCTGCGGCCTATCAAGTCGGCGATAACATGGAGCCGCTGCGCCGGCTTGAAGTATTCTTGCGCCAATCGCAGACCGATCCTGCCCTGCGCAAGCAACTCGAAATCGAATTGGTCAAACTCCTTGCACCCGGCGCGACAATCGAAGCGCGACGTTTCGCGTGCAAGCAACTCGCCGTCATCGGCAGCGACCTTGCCTTGCCCACCATTGCTGAGTTGCTCAAGGACAAAGAGAATGTCGGCTTTGCCTGCCTCGCGCTGACGACTTATCCGCCGGGCAAGGCAGACACAATTCTGCGGGACGCCCTGCCCGCTTCGCGCGGCCCGGCCCGCCTGCAGATCATTGATACTCTCGGCGACCGCCACGACACGAAAGCCGTTGCCGCCCTCGCCGCGATTGTGCGCGAGAACGAGTTCGCTCCCGCGCGCGCGGCCATCATCGCGCTCGCCAAGATCGGCGACGCCGCCGCGCGCAAGGCTCTTGCCGACTTGCGCCGGACCAGTCCGTCCGAACTCGAGCGCTGGTTCACCGAAGCCGACTTGCGCCTCGCCGAGCAATCCGCCAAAGCCGGGGACCGCAAAACCGCTGCCGCCATTTACGAGAAGCTGCTGGCGACTTCGCAATCCGCCGCGGTGCGCCGTGGCGTATTCGCCGCGCTCGTGCGCCTGGACAAGGACACCGGTGAGGCGCGCATCCTGCAAACGCTACGCAGCAGCGATGCTTTGTTGAAGCCTGTTGCCATTGCCGCAGTGCGTTCGTTGCCGTCAGCCAATGCGTCCGAGAAATTCGCGCGTGAACTACCCGGGCTTTCGCCAGAGGAACAGGTCTGGCTGATTGACAGTCTCGCCGCTCGCGCCGATGCGCCAGCCCGCGGGGCGCTCATTGCGAGTTTGAGTTCGGCTGATGCCGACGTGCGCCGCGCGGCCGCCGCTGCACTTAGCCGGGTTGGCGGCGCAACGGCAGTGCGCCCGTTTGCCAATGCCATTGCCGCGGCGAAGGACCCTGACGAAATCCGCGCGCTCGAATCCGCTCTCGGAAGTCTTCCCAGCGACCGCGACACGGACAAAGCCCTCATCGCCGAGATCAACTTGGCCCACGGTGACAACCGTGCTCATCTCATTTCCTCGCTCGCCTCGCGTCGAGATCCGCAGGTGATGGCCGCGCTTTTTGAGGAAGCCGACAATCCCGACCCTGTTGTCGCGAAGGCCGCTTACCGGGTGCTTGCCAAAGCCGCGGCCGGCGAACAATTGCCCATGTTATTGAAGAAATTCATTGCGTTGCGGAATGCGGACTTGCGCTCGGAAGTCGAAGGTTTTGTGGAACAAGCCGTCGTCGCCACAGACGATGTTTCCCGCCGCTCGACCGCGGTACGCGACGCGCTCAAGCAAGCCGCAGATGTCCCAAGCCGTGCTGCTTTGTTGCGCCTGCTGCCCGCGTGCGG
>CAZNOE010000760.1:1239-3472 GCA_964574525.1 uncultured Bifidobacteriaceae bacterium | reverse complement strand
CACTCAGTCGCCAATAGGCGACCGGGTTCAAGGACATGACCGTGTTGGAATAATCGGCGCGGGCGGGCAGCATAGCCGCCAACGCCAACATGCCGGTGACCAAGGCCGCGAGCAGGGGTTGAGTTGGATTCAGTTTCATTTGGATTTCTCTATTCGTTGTTGTGTTTTTTCAGTTCCGCGCCGTCGTGCCCGGCCGCAAACAAATGGTGAAGTTTCGCGTGATTCTCATCGCTGGAGGTTATAGTATGGCCTGACTTGTTGTCTTGGTTTAGAATCTCGTTCCGGTGTGAAAATACGCACAAAAAAGCGTTTCATCGCGATGACCCAGTCGGCTCCGACGCCGGTGGAAGTGTCCGTGTTGGAAAAACTCTTCGACCAGGCGCCGGATGTGGCCTTCTTCGTCAAGGACGCCGCCGGACGTTACCTCGCCGTCAACGCCTCGTTGGTCGAACGGCATGGACTACGATTCAAATCACAAGTGCTCGGCAAGCGGCCTTGCGACATCTGCCCGGGTGATTTTGGCCGCCTCCCCTCGGCACAGGATGCCGCCGTTCTGCGCACCGGCCGCCCGCTGCTCGACCACCTGGAATTGCACTGGTACACCCCGCACAAGCCCGGATGGTGCATCACGACCAAGCTTCCAATACGCGACGCCAACGGAGCCGTTGTCGGCCTCATCGGCATTTCCCGCGATGTGCGCGCACCCATCCATACGCGGGATATTCCCGTCGAGTTCGCTACGGCCCTGGATGACTTTGAGAGCAATGTGGAGGTCCCGGTCACACCGTCGGCGCTGGCCCGGCGCGCGCGGTTGTCCCCTCACCGGTTTGCCCGGTTGATGAAGCGCTTCTTTGGTCTGACGCCGAGCCAGTTCATCGCCAAGACCCGCATCGCCACTGCGTCGCGACTCCTGCGTGAAACCGATCAGTCAGTCGCCGACATCGCCCTCGCCTGCGGCTTCTACGACCACAGCGCCTTCACCCGCATGTTTCGCGCGATGACCGGCGTCACGCCCTCCCAATTTCGATCGGGTTAGAATGGTTGCCAGAAGGAAATGCCGGGCGTAAACCGGAAGTCAGCTTAGTTAGTTGGGCTGTGAAGTTGCGTCGGCGCCAAGCGCTGGAACGAGGACTTCAGGCCGCTTCAGTTCCAGTTTGACCAAGTAAATCCACTCCGGCAATCGCGGTGGACGGGAAAAGTCCCCCTTCATGAAATCAAAACAGGCGCACTCAGCGCCGCGAATTGGTGATCTTGGCCGTACTCTTGGACTGAATCCAATCCACGTTCCCGTTGTTGGGCGAAGACCAGCCCCAGCCTCTTGGCTGGGATGTCCGGATATCCCGCCATTTGTGAATCTCCGAATGCCCGTCCGCAAACGAAAAGCTGCCAGCCATGCTGTGGTAGGTGGCGGGCACATCCGTGGTCGCTTTGCCGGGCATGTTGTTCGGATCATAGGTATCCATGTCCGTGGCAAAAAAGCCGTCGTTGATGCTCAATCCTTCGTCGAGGATGACGAAGGTGTTTACCGGGCCAGGGCGGACCAGTTCGGACATCTTTTTATAAACAAGAAACTGAGATCCCCCTGTCCAGCCAACGCCAGTCCTCTCTCAAAAGTCAACTCCACCGCAAAAATCTCTCGATACATCTTCATGTGTAGCGGTGGCGTTGAGCGCGTGTCGGAGCTCGGGAGCGAATGCCGCACCTCCTTCAATCTGCCGCCCGCCAACGAATCGTCAGCTTTCTCGCACTGGCGTCAACGTCCCGTCCGGCTTGACTCGATACTCTTCGCCGCGCCATTCGACAACATTGCCGACAAAAGAGGCCGCCCAGACGGCGCCCTGGAAAATGTCCTTGAGCAGAACCAGCCCGACGTCGCGGGCCCGGCCCGCTTCCCGCGTCAACCGTTTGCTCAACCGGGCAGCCACGAGCATCCGTGTAAGCGCGCAAACCGTGGCGCCGGCCAGCGTGAGCTTCGTCGGGTTTGCCGCCAGCCAAAGCAGCGGCCAGAGTGTGGCGTTGCTCAGGATGCTGAAAAAATACGGCCCGGGCTGGCACACGCGGATGGTTCGCGCCCAGCGGAGTTGATGTCTCCAAACCGCGCCCCAGCCCATCGGTTCGGACCAGCAATCAACGACGACGGGACACAATTCGATGCGATACCCGCGGTCCGCGATGCGGTGGCCCAATTGGTAATCATCCGCCAGGCAGTCCACCAGCGCCCGGAAGCCACCGA
>CAZNOE010000760.1:0-1139 GCA_964574525.1 uncultured Bifidobacteriaceae bacterium | reverse complement strand
TCGGGACAGATGACAAGTTGCGCATCACGAGCGGGAAACTCGGCGAGCAGTCTCTTGACGACGGCACACGCGGGGTCATCCGCACTGCCGACGGCGAAGAGCGCTTGAATCTCGCCCGCGTAATCCTGGTTGAGCCAGCTTCGCAGGCAGGCCTCGGTGTGTGCATCGCAACCCTTGAGCGGTTTGAGCAGCGTCACGGCGGGAGTGAACCCACCCCTAACCCCTCCCAGGGGGGAAACTGCTCCGTCGCGTCCCCGTGCCTGCTCCCCTCCTTCGGAGGGGCCGGGGGTGGGTTCGATTCGGCGATGCAATGGGAATCGCTTTGCCGCGAACCACTGCCAGAGTGCAGTCAAAAAGCTCACCACTGCGAGCGCGCCGAGGATGCTGTGCAAAATCACCGACCGTTCCTAAACGCCCGGCGTGCCAGTCGCAAGCGCGGAGTTGGAGTTCGAGCTTTGGCGTGTTCACGAGGCAGACCTAAACCTGAACATCAACTCCGGCGCGCGCCGGGCCGTGAGTTGAAAGGCGCAGCTTTGTCAAAGCTTGATAACAGGATGCGAGGCGTTGCGCCCAACACAAACTTTGTTAGACAAATCATGCCATCGCGCGCGTCATTGAGATAGGAACGATGCCGGCTGACCTCGAAAGGTTGTACGACGACCACGCCCAGGCGCTGTTCGCCTTCCTCTTGAATTTCACGCGCGACGAGAATGACACGCACGATGTGCTTCAGGAGGTTTTCATCAAGCTCGCGCGGCGGCCCGAACTCCTCCGCGGCGCGCGGGATGAACGCGCTTTCCTCATCCGCCTCGCCCATAATGCGGCCATTGACCTCATGCGCCGTCGTGGCGCGCGGGACCGGCATCACGAGCAATTCGGAGCTGAACCGCTCTCGCCGTTCGCGCCGGCGGACGATCCGGATGAACAGGCGTATCGCGTGCAACTGACCGCGGCCCTCGCCGAGTTGCCGCCGGACCAACGCGCCGTCGTCCACCTAAAACTCTGGGAAGGGCTGACCTTCGAGCAAATCGGCGCTGCGCTGGAAATTCCGCCGAACACCGCTGCCAGCCGGTATCGCTACGGTTTAGACAAATTGCGTGCCCGGCTGCGTCCCCTTTACGAAGAGATCAAATGAACAG
>CAZNOE010000759.1:0-3478 GCA_964574525.1 uncultured Bifidobacteriaceae bacterium | reverse complement strand
GCGGCGCGGCCTTCGTTGGCGGTCACGGTGGTGGAAGCGAACCAGCGCTCGTCAATGCCGCCGCGATTCGCGCCGTAGGCGTAAGTGTCGTCGGGATGCAGCTTGATGCGCAGCCCGGGCTGGAGGAAGGAGCGCGGCACCCAATTGGGCGCGAGCCGCAGCAAGCCGCTGGTGCGTGACAGTTCGGCGGCGACTTTGGATTGGGTGTTGCTCTTGATGGTTTTGAGTTGGGTGACTGTGTTCATGGCGGGAGGGGTTGTAGGCGGTTGTGGCGCGGTTTTGAAGTCTTTTTTGCTGCGTGTTGCCGAGAAGCCGAATCGTGGTAGGGTTGGCGCGCTGCGCCAACCACTCATCGCAGCGCGATGACCCTACCTCTCATGCGCAATCTCGCACTTGGCGTTTGCTTCAAGGATAGGCTCAGCTCCCAGGACTTTGATCAACTGCAGTTCCAACTCTTCGGCAACAGAAGCAAAAAGAAAGTCCAAGGGGTATTCATCTTGGAGCGGAAGCAAGACCTCCCTTAACTTCTGCAGATCATCTTGACCATCGTACACGATAAGCAGATCAACGTCGCTTGGGCAGCACTTCCCTTTGACAGCCGAACCAAAAAGGAAAACGCGAGTGCCCCGCTTAAAGCTTCCGGCACGGAAGAGTCTTTGCCTCACCTTGGTCAAACACTTCATCACAAGTTTGCCTTGTGTAGGTTTCCATAATTCAAAGGACCTAGTGGACACTACACTAGCGGCTGAACCAGCCGAGCTTTTCCTTCTTGGTGATGTAGAGCAAACCGAGGATGCGCATGCTGACCGTGAGCAGATAGATACTGGCAAAGGCCCAGACGACCTTTGCACCCATCGCGATGAACATCACGGACATGTCAGGCGTGGAAACCGCAACGCCGCCCGCCAGTCCTGAAAGCACATTACCCAATTGACGGATGCCGAAGACGGACATGAGTAGAATACAGGTCACAAAATATTCAAAGGGCATTTTCAGGATCGCCGGGATGACGACCAGCGGATTGGCAGCGAGGACGGTATCCTTTATTGCCACAGCGAGAAACGACATCGGGAAATAAAGACAACCAAAGATGGCTGCAGCCATAATGGCGGCGGCGGGCACATCTACTTCGAAAATCCGGGCGATCTGGAGTCCAATTGCAATACCGAACGAGAGCAGAATGGTTGCCCCAAGTGGAAAAGCCGCACCAAAAACTTCTGACGCGTCCGGCAAGGATAACGGTTTATTTTCATCGGACGCGGTGGAATGGATGATGTTCGGCATGAAAAGAAACAACAATCCGTAAGCTGCAACTCTGATGAGCCAGCCATACGGGCCTCGCAGAAAGCCAATCGAGTCGAGATAATCCATACCGCCAAATCCGATCGTGGCAATAATCAGAATAGCCAGCCCGAAGCCACGGAACGGATATAGAAAGGCGCCGGGTATTCGCGCAAAGAATCCCTTGGTAGACGGTCTCGTGACATTCACCTGTAACGGCGTGCATTCCGCACCGCACGCACGGCAGTATTTACCCATCACCCCGGCGACGTCGCGCGTGGTTACGCACAGGTCGCAGAAATACTTCTGGCAATGGTTGCAGAGGAATCGCGCGGGCGTCTTTTGATGAGATTTGCAAAAGGCCTGGCCGACAGCAATCGGCGCCACCGGCGGGGACAAAGGCGGCGCCATGGGCGGCGACTCAAGCTCCGCGGGAGGGGGTTCTTCGCCGGGCGGCTTGGTAATGCGAAGTCCACTGGCCGCTGGCCGCGGGAGGTTGATGCGTGCGGCAACAGGCACCGCAACTGAAGCGGCCATGGGGGCGGAGGCGGTCGCCGGCCTGGTTGCTTCGAAGAGCATTTCAACGCCACCCAAATGCACGTGCTGACCGGTCTGGAGCAACGCCTCATGCACCGGCGCGCGATTCACATATGTGCCGTTGGTCGAGCCGAGGTCCTTGAGCAGCACGCCCGCGCTGCTGACGAGGATCTCGCAGTGCGTGCCGGAGACGGAGGGATGATTGACCTGAAAGTCATTTTGGTCCGCGCGTCCGAGGCGGTTCTGCCCGGACTTGAGTTGGATTTCCCAGGCCTGCGGTGTGCCGGGGTTGACCAAAAGGCGGTTCGTCATGGGTCAAGTGTTCGCCGCTTTAATGTGGAAATGTCATACCGGGGAGACTTTGCGTTGTCTATGAAAAAATTGCGGCGTGAGTTTCAGCCGGATAAGCGCAACGGCAGGATGCGCGAATACTGGCGAGACGCTGGGTGAGTCAAGGCTTCTCCGGCTTTATCACCGCGATGACCGCCGCGTCGGACCGGAGATATTTTTGCGCGACGGCTTTGACCTGTTCGAGGGTGACGGCTTCGAGTTTCGCATCTTCCGCGTCGCTGTAGCCATAACCCAACCCGTAAAGCTCATCGAGCGCGGTGGTCATGGCAAAACTGCCGAGGTCCTGCCGCGAGATCTTTTTCTGGCCGATGACCTTGGCCTTGGAGCGCTGGAGTTCCTCCGGGGCCAAGCCTTCGGTGCGCAGCAAATCGGCTTCCTTCAATAATTCCTTCTCGACCAGGCCGGCTTTCTCCGGCTCTGTGCCCGCGTAGAAGGCAAAATAGCCGGGCGCGAGGCCGACAAAATTCTGCGCGCCGACATAGTAGGCCAAACCCAGCTTCTCGCGGATGCGGAGGAACAATCGCGATCCGAGGTCGCTGCACGCCTCTTGCAGCAGTTCCAGCGCATGGCGGTCCTCGGCGCGCAAAGTGGTGCCGGGAAAACCGATGACCAGCACGGCCTGTTTCTTGTCGCGGGTTTCGGTGACGCGTTGGAGGGAGTTGAGGATTGGAGATTGAGAGTTGAAGGCGGGCGCCGGCGAACCGGATTTCCAGCCAGCGAAGGCCTTTTCCACCGCAGCCTTCACGTCGTCGGTTTTCACGTCGCCGTAAATCGCGAGCACACAGTTGTTCGGCGACGCAAGTTTTTCGTGAAAGGATTTCAAGTCGGCGGGCTTGGTCGCTTGCACACTCTCCTCGGTGCCAAGCGAGTCGAGGCCGTAACCGGTTTCACCAAACAGCGCGCGGCGCATGGCATTGCTGGCGCTCTTGAGAAGTTCATCTTTCTGCGAGCGGATGCCGGCAATCTGCACCTGCTGCTCCCGTGCAAGCGCGGGCTTCGGAAAAATCGGATTCAGCAGCACGTCGGCAATCAGGTCCATGCCTGTCCCGAAATCCGAACTAAGGACTTCGACGTTGACGCCGAAGCTGTTGTTTCCGCCGTAGCTGTCAATGCTGCCGCCAACGGATTCGATTTCGCGCGCGATGTCCTCGGCGCTGCGCTTCTTCGTGCCCTTGAGAAGCATTCTCGCGAGCAAATGCGTAATGCCGTTGTTGGCCGGGCTTTCTGTCAGCACGCCGCCCTGAAACACGGTGCGGAATTCGACGAACGGCAGGCGATGGTTTTCTTTGACGAGCAGCCGCAGCCCGTT
>CAZNOE010000758.1:0-3484 GCA_964574525.1 uncultured Bifidobacteriaceae bacterium | reverse complement strand
CGATCATGGCCATCGGCGTGGCGGTGGCGAATGCGATTCTGCTCGTGACGTTCGCGGAACGCTGCCGGATGGGAGGCGCAACGTCCGCCGATTCAGCCATCGAGGGTGCGCAAAGTCGGCTCCGTCCAATTCTCATGACCAGCCTGGCCATGATCGCCGGCATGATTCCGATGGCGTTGGGCCTGGGCGACGGCGGCGAACAAGTCGCGCCCCTGGGTCGCGCCGTCGTTGGTGGACTCGCGGCGGCCACGCTTGCGACCTTGATTGTGTTGCCTTCGGTGTTCGCCATTCTGCGTGGCCGCGCCAGCACACATTCCGCCTCCTTGGATCCCGATGATCCGTTGAGCGGTCATTACGTTTCCCCCTTCGGATCAAAGTGAACCGGATATTTGCGAACTGGAAAGAACACCCCGACTTTTTGATGCGCCGCTTGCGGCGTGAGTTGGAAGTATATTGTGGGCTGGTCTGTAACCAAGACGATGCGCTGCTGCGCATTGTTCGCCTGACACCTATTTCTTATCCGCGATCGAGTGCCGCCAATCGTTCTGGTGCGACGCCGCAGCGGAAGCCAAGAATGATGAGCTTGTTGATAGCCGTCGTTCGAAGAAATCCCCGCCGGCGCCAACGACGGCCTGACGTCCTGACCGTCTGAGAAATAGTGACAATGCGGCCACGATGACGGAGACGCCGCACCAATTCGTAATCCTCCATGATTGGTATGTTGGCGAAGCCACCGATTTCCTCAAACAGCGAACGTCGCATGAAAAGGGCCTGATCCCCGTAGGGCATCTGTCGCCAGCGCGAACGCAGATTGGTAGTCCATTCTAAAAGCCACTTTCCGGCAAAGTCTCCGTCAACTCGAAACCGAAAGGCTCCTGCTGCCATGCCAGGCTGCTGCAACGCGCGCGACGCCGCGCCCAAGTAGTCGCGGGGAAGCAACGTGTCCGCGTGAAGAAAGAGCAGCCCGCTTCCGCTGGCACGCGCCGCCCCGGCGTTCATTTGCCGGGCGCGACCGCGCTTGGATTGAATCACCGTCGCCCCGGCGGCTTGGGCGATGGCGCGCGTGTTGTCAGTGCTGCCACCGTCCACAACGATGATTTCGTGCGGGCGACTGGGAGACACGGATTGGAGTGACGCGACGATGTGTGCGGCTTCGTTCAGCGCGGGAATGATGACAGAGATGCGGCTCAAGTCCGCGTCTTCGGCGGCAACAATCTGCCGCCAAGTCGTCACGTCTTCCGGGCGGTCGAGGTCGTCGAGTGGTTGGAGCAGCGCGGGCTTGCTGACATTGCGCGCGAGGATTTCTTGGGATTGCGCGAGGACGGTTTCTGTTCCCCAGGCAATGCCTTGAAAAAGTTCAGGCACGAGGCGCGTCAAGCCGATCAGGTAATAACCGCCGTCCGTCGCCGGGCCAAACACGACTGGATTCGTCTTCAATGACTCGAACGCGGCGGCAAGAGTTTCGAGCGTCAGCGAGGGACAATCGCTCCCGATAATGACCGTCGCAGGCGAACCTTCACGAATGCTGTCGGCGAACGCGCCAGCCATGCGGTGGCCGAGATCGCCGTCGCATTGTGGGCGGCACAGCCAGCCATCGCCGAGCCAATGTTGCATTGGATTCGCATCGTCACCGGCAAAGCGGATTTCCAGTTCCGCATTTTCCGACTGACACAGAGCGTGGGCGGTTCGCAGCGTGCGTAGCACAAGGCGGCGATGCAACGCCGCCGCACCTTCTGCGCCGAGCGCGGGGATGAGTCGGGCTTTCACCTTCCCGGCGACGGGAAAGCGCGCGAACAGAATCAATCTGCGTCGTTGGTCGGCCACGGCTCAATTGTAGCGGCGTCACCGCTGCCAGGCGAGCCAGCGGTTCATCAGCTTTTTCACGAAGGGCGTCAGGCGCGTACGATTAAACAGGTCGCCGGTTTTGCGGATGGCTTCGGCCTGGGTTGGATACGGATGAATCGTCCCGCCGATGGTCTTGAGGCCGAGTTTGCCTTTCATCGCCAGCGTGAGTTCGCCAATTAATTCGCCCGCGTGCGTGGCAACCACCGTTGCGCCGACAATTTCATCCGTGCCTTTGCAAACATGGACGCGCACGAATCCTTCGGTCTCGCCATCGAGAATCGCGCGGTCCACCTTGCTCAACTCCTGCGTGAACGTGTCCACTTCGAGGCCCTTCTCTTTCGCGTCCTTCTCGTCAAGACCGACGTGGGCAATCTCCGGCGAAGTATAGGTCGCCCACGGAATGATGAGCGAACTGGCTTTGGCGCGGCCTTTGAACAATGCGTTTTGGATGACGATGCGCGCCATGAAATCCGCCGCGTGTGTGAATTGATACGGCGAGCAGATGTCGCCGCAGGCATAGATACGCGGGTTGGCGGTTTGCAAACGGTCGTTGATCTTCACGCCCTTCTTGTCGAACTCCACACCAACGGATTCGAGGCCGAGTCCTTCGACATTGGGGGCGCGACCCACAGCGACGAGCAATTGATCCACCAAAACATCGTAGCCCTTGCCGTGCGACTCCACTTGCAGGCGGACGCCGTTTGGGTCTTTGGCGAGTTTGAGGTCTTTGCCGCAGCAGAGAAGCTTGACGCCATCGCGTTCCATCGCGGCTTTGACGATGGCTGCCGCGTCCTGGTCTTCGCGCGGGAGAATGCCGTGCGTCGCCTCAATCAAAAACACTTCCGAGCCAAAGCGCGCGAAGCTCTGCGCCATCTCGCAACCAATCGGGCCAGCGCCGATAACGCCAAATCGCTTTGGCAGTTCGGTCAGCGAGAACAAGGTTTCATTCGTGAGATAGGGAACGTCCTTTAAGCCGGGAATCGGTGGCGCGGCGGCGCGTGCGCCAGTGGCAATGACAGCCTTGGCGAAACGCAGCGTCTGCCCGCCGACTTCGATGGTGTCCGGGCCGGTGAACTTGCCCGTGCCGAGAAACACGTCCACGCCGAGTTCGGTGAAGCGTTTGGCAGAGTCATGCGGGCTGATGTCCGCGCGGAGACGGCGCATCCGCTCCATGACTTTGCCGAAATCTATGGTCGTGCCATCGGGAACATTCACGCCGAATTCCGCCATATCGCGAACGCCGGCAGCTTTGCGAGCAGCACGAATGATGGCCTTGGACGGCACGCAGCCGACGTTGAGGCAATCGCCGCCCAATAAATGTTTCTCGATGAGCGCGACCTTCGCGCCAAGTCCTGCCGCACCGATGGCGGAAACCAGCCCCGCCGTTCCGCCGCCAATGACAACGAGGTTGTATCGCGGCGGAGGCGTTGGATTTTTCCAGTCCGCCGGATGGACGTTGGAGACGAGTTTTTGATTGTGCGCGTCCCACGGTTGGACGGGCGGTTGAGTTTGTTGGCTCATGTGATTGTTCGCTGAAATTTCTAATCGGTGATGCGTTTGGCCAGCGCCTTCTTGGCGATGCGTGTGACGAAGATGGTGACGACCAGGGTGGCGAGGAGGCCGACGCCGTAAAGCACCC
>CAZNOE010000757.1:0-3487 GCA_964574525.1 uncultured Bifidobacteriaceae bacterium | reverse complement strand
AATGGCTTTTTTTGAATTGGGACCTCGTGGCCGCTTGATGGAGTTGCGCGGCACGATGAGTTCACCGTTCGCCTTAACATTGTGCTTCATCGCCGCGAGTTTCTCATTCGTAATACGCACGTACTTGGGGTCGGTATCCACCACGACAAAGTGCCGTCCTAGCTTCGCAGCGGCGATGGCGGTCGTGCCCGCGCCGCAGAACGGGTCGAACACCAATCCGCCGCGATTCGTCGTGAGCCGGATGATCCGCTCCATCAGTTTTTCCGGCAACTGACACGGGTGTGCGTCACGGTCGCGCTTGTGCTTGAGCCGATGAATGTCGAACCAGATGTCAGACAGTTCAACTCGCTCGTCGTCGCCGCTTGCTTTGCGATCACGGATGCACGCCGCGCGAAGACAGTATTTTGGTGAATCAGGGGCAACGACGCTTTCACCCTTTGCTTTTGCACCCGCAGACGAATAGTTAAAAACAGGTTTCGATCCGGGCTTCGTGTAATACAGCAGTGCATAGTGCGCTGGCATCAGCTTGCCGCGGGGATCGGAAAGCGCGTCCCAGACGATCCAATGCCGGAAATCAAGAATTCCATTGAAAAATGCCGCATGATGAATCGCCCATTTCGGAAGATTCAAAACAAACAAACTTCCGCCCGGTCTCAGTGATTTTGCCATCCCCGCAAGCCATTGATTACACCAATCAATGTAGGATTTGTCCGCCAACGAGTCCTCATAATCATTATACCCTTTGCTCAAGTTGTAAGGAGGATCGGCGAAGGCCATGTCGAACACCCCATCTGGATGGATTTCGCATACCCGCCTCAAGAAGCTGCAACAGTCACCTGAATAAACTTTGTTTGATTCGAGCGCCTCAAATGCGACTCCATTCTCACCCGCGAAGGAAGGTTGCCATTGCGGCCTATTGTCCTCGCGAAGTGCTTTATCGGACTGAATTATGTGAACATGTTTCGAACCCTTCCTCGCAGTCAAGGCAAGCACCTTGTCCAGAACCCGACGCGGTATTCTGTTCCTATGAATAGAGGTCTTTGACAAGTCGCGCCAGACGTCCGATAGCGCCGCGCCCAAGGGATTCATCAAATGTTTTTTGCCGCCATAGTCTTTCACGTTTTGTTTGCAGGCCGCGCAAAATCTATGGGGTACACGAACGACTCCTGTATTGAGAAGGCTTGGAAACTGCTCTCTTCCTTTCAGCGGAACCTTGGCAAACAACAACATCCCCACGTGAGACGGCACCAAGAAACCGGCTCGTTTCCTTTTGTCGATGTCCAACGCAATCCAGTATTTGAACTCCATCCTGGTCTCTCCGCCCGTCGCGAGCATTAGTTCCCTTCCCCAATAAGGCAGGACTTGAGGAAGCCCGTAGATAAATAACAGGCCTCCTCGTTTCAGCACTCGCGTCGCTTCCACAAGCAGAGAGCGGGAGTTTTCAGAAAGCTCAAATCCCCGCACGATGACGTTCTCCTTATCGTTGCTATCGAAGAATGAACTTACGACTGCAACATCAGTGCTCTCTGCTTCGATTCTTTCGAGCGCATTGCGACGTCCGTAAAGGATGGTCTTCCAAGGCGATCTTGCCGTCATTGTATTTTGGTTTCGTCAAAATGAAATGGTCGAGCGAACGTGCTCAAACATTTTCCACGTTTGGTTTCTTCTTTTCCGTCCAAACTTGCCAGAGCCTTTATACTTAAGCAAAAGTCGCAGCCGCGATACAGCTTTTCCAAATCAGATCGGCGTGCGAGCCAGCCGGCCCCGTCCACAACATTGACAAAGGCGATCTCTTTTCCGTAGCGGATAATATCGCACGAAGCAACGCGTATGATGGTAAACTGTTTGGATGCGAATCATTATCATTCACTTTCGAACCAATGCTTCGGTCAGGCTGCAAAAAAGAACCCAAAAGGCCATTGCCAGTTTGCAACCGCCGATTAGGATTTGTCCGTGCCACAGCACCGACCACATTATTACAACCTCGTATGAGCAATGCCCAAGCTGTCTCGCTCGCTGAATCCGCTTCACCCGCCACGAATCTTTGTGACCGGAAGCATAACCTCACCCCGCCGAAAACGCTGGCTGGGCGCATCGGCCTCGCGTTGCAGGACGCGCTTGAAAGTTTCATTGCTCGCGTCTCGGTGCATGGCGACCCGCAGATTTACAACGTAAAATCTTTCCCGTGGGCGGCGGCAGTGGAGGCAGACTGGCGGAAAGTACGCGCCGAGCTGGACCAAGTGATGCATTACCGAGACCAGATGCCGAGCTTTCAGGACATCCTCAAGGAAGTCAGCACCATCCAGACGGACAACGATTGGAAAACATTTTTTCTCGCCGGCATTGGGATGGATTGCTCCGAGAACACGAAGCGTTGTCCGGAAACAATGCGGTTGCTGGGAAAAATCCCCGGCATGAAGACAGCATTCTTTTCGATCCTCTCCCCGCACAAACATATCCCGGCGCATCGCGGCGCCTACAACGGCGTGCTGCGGTTGCATCTCGCCCTGCTTGTGCCAGAGCCCCGCGAGCGCGTTCGCATCCGTATCGGCAACGAGTTCCGCAACTGGACGGAAGGCAAAGCGCTGATCTTCGACGACACATTCAATCACGAGGTGTGGAACGACACGGACGGCTATCGCGTGGTATTGTTCGTTGATTTCGCGCGCCCGCTCAAGCAACCGTGGCATTGGGTGAACGAGCGTTTCCTGAGCATCGGGGCGTTCGCGCCATTCCTGCGCGAGGCCGGCAGGAAACAGGCCGCGTGGCAAAAGAAGTTCTACAAGAAATGAGTTTATCCGGTGGAGTATGCGTCCCACCAAAAAGGAATCTATGAAATCATTCATGTTGAGTTTGATTGCTTTGGCGACCGCCAGTGTAACGATGGCCGCCGACTGGGTCATTTATGAGGGCAAGAGCGGCGCGGGTAGCGGCAAGCACATTGTCTTTCTCAGCGGCGACGAGGAGTATCGCTCCGAGGAAGGACTGCCGATGCTGGCAAAGATTCTAGCCGTTCGGCACGGGTTCAAATGCACGGTGCTCTTCTCGGTCAATCCGACCAACGGCACGATTGACCCGAACATGCAAACCAACATTCCCGGCATGACGGCCCTCGACTCCGCCGATTTGTGCGTGATGCTGCTGCGCTTTCGGGAAATGCCGGACGCGGACATGAAACATTTCGTGGACTACTTCAATCGCGGCAAGCCCTTCATCGCGTTGCGCACCAGCACGCACGCATTTGCCTACGACCGAAACAAACAGAGCGCCTACGCGCGCTTCGATTGGCGGAACAAGGAGTGGCCCGGCGGATTCGGGCAACAAGTGCTGGGCGACACGTGGGTCAATCACCACGGCAGTCACGGGAAGGAAAGCACCCGCGGCGTCATCAACGAGGAATTCAAAGCGCATCCGATTCTGCGGGGCGTGAATGACATCTGGGGGCCGACGGATGTCTATGGCGTGGTTCGCCTGCCGGCTGACGCGA
>CAZNOE010000756.1:0-3496 GCA_964574525.1 uncultured Bifidobacteriaceae bacterium | reverse complement strand
GCAAACTCGGCATCACCGACGAGCAGGCGCAATCGCTGATCAAGGAATTGCTCTAACCGTCCCAAGCTTTCAGTTCAGGCGCAGCGAAGGCCGCTTCGCCGAACGCTTCGACAAGGACGGCAACCCGAGCGAAACGTTGATCCGCGCCAAACAGGAACGCCTCGACAACTGGCACACGTTGCAGGAGCTGGCGGGGATTATTTGACGCGATTTTGCACGGCGCGAGGCCCGCGCTCGGTGGCTTGGCGAGACGGATGCCACCTGTGATGAATGCGTATCTCGAAAATACCAAATTCGCAGTTCAGAGCGTCATTACCGCTTACACACGAGAATTCCACGAACTGAACAAGCAAATTGCCCTGTACCAAGAAGCGGTTGGGTGGATGAGAACACCAAACGAGGAGGTCGAGAAAACTTCCATGGAGCGGATGGAGATAATGGCTAAGATGTTTGCACAATGCCGTGAGGCCAGCCTCGACATAAATCGACTTTCTTCGGCTCTCAAGGACCGCGAATTATCAACGCAAGCCCTTTGTGGTTCTCTCCTTCAAATTGCAAAGCAGGGCATATCGACTGGCCATCACGATCGTCCAAACTGCCCCAATGGGCGATTGATTCGTTCGCAAGCCATCCGAGACGTCATTTGGTATGGCCGTAACCAGGCCATGCACTATGACGACGTGCACGGGCTTCGCCCGCCAACCATCGCTTGCTTTCAGCAGCTTGATGCTGATTTCGGCCGCACCTTGAGCGCATCGGTGCTCACCACGAATCTAGCGACCTGCGTCATAGACATTTTGGGCTGGCATGCGTATGAAGCATACGAAAAGGACATGACGACGTTGCTTCCGTAGCGGAGGTCAAATCCTTCGCCGCCGTCCCGCGTTTCGAAAGAGTTGCCAGGTTCGTCCGTCCCTCGTTCCGAACCACCAGAACGCAGCAATGACCGCTTGGAAAGCCGGGCGGACGTGTGTTAGCCTACGCGCCTCGAAAGCAATGAAACTTAATCGTTCGTTACGACTTGCGGCAGCTTTTGTCTCCATCTCTTTGGTCAGAAGCATATGCGTCGCGATAACTCCCGCCGTTGAATTTGAAGACCCGATTCCATTAACCACAAGCGGAACGAACATCAATTTGGGCAGCCATAGCGCGCCGAGGCTTGTGGACTGGAATGCCGATGGGCGACTTGATTTGCTGGTAGGCGCTGGAGACGGCTACATCTGGCTGTTCATGCAGGCAACGTCGTCGAACTCCCCAAGCTTTCAGGTGGGTCAAAAAGTTCAAGCCGCTGGTTTTCCGGTGCGCGTAGGCACAAGTTACACAGGCGCGTGTTTCGCGGATGTGAACGGGGACGGGCGGCCCGATTTGGTAGTCGCCGGTAGCGACAACTTCGTTCGTTACCTTCCAAACACGGGAATTCCCTCTGCGCCGGCGTTCTCGAATTCCTTTGTAATTCAAGGGACAAACGGCGCGCTCGTACTACCCACACGGGTGTATGGCCGCATTGATATTGCCGACTGGGATGGCGATGGATTGTCCGACCTGCTGACCGGCGACTTCGACGGAACACTCAAAATCTATCGCAATACTGGCAACTCCAATGCCCCCGTCTTCGGTATCTCGCCAATGTCGTTTAAGCGCGCCGGTGTCACCATCAATGAGCCATACAATGTCCACCCGCGCGCCTTCGATTTGAATCAGGACGGCGTACTCGATCTAGCGTACGGCATCAACTGGGGCTATTTCAAATTACTCGTCAATCACGGTGGAGTGGGTGCAACAAACTTTCTGTTTGGTCACGTCGCCAGCAACACGAATGGAACAGAACTGAATGTGCGTTCACTCATCGAGGATGATTCGATTCCGGACTTTGCCGACCTTAATGGTGATGGTGTGCTGGATCTGATCACCGGTGGATTTAACGGAAAGTTGTTTTGGATGGCGGGCGTGAGTTACGCACGCGACTTGGACCGAATCGAGGCTATCATGTTGGCGCATACGAATGATCTGGGCGCCGTGTTGGCCACGAATTCCGCACTTCGCAACGAATTGTTCGGTTTACACCAGAGCCTGAGGAGACTCTCAACCGATTTCCTTCCAATGGCAAACCGTTCAGTGCTGCGCGATTGGTATGTCGGTCATATCAGTCGTTACTCACAGTATCTCAAGCGGCAATATCTGAATCCCGCGCAGAATCTGTATGTTCCTTACTTGGCAGGCCAAGTTTGGGTGAACACTTTCGAGGCTTTGCCCGATCTTGCTTCTGACCGGCGCGTCGCTGCTTCAGCCTGTGGTTTTACCGGAACGATGAGCAATTTGATGGTCAACCTTGGTGTCATCTATGTCGAGAATGCGTCTTCCACCGCAGCTTCACAGCAGGCTGCTTACGACATCGCGGCTTCGATTCCGAGCCAACTTCAAATTGTTGAACTGATCACGGAAGCGCAATTCCTCCAAGGACCAAGCGGCTCGGGAGCCGGTTCAATCCAAGCACGAACCGGCGTCAATGTATTTGCTCAGGTGGGCGATTATTCCGAGGGCTTCCCGCCGGAGGTCCCGACCACGTTAATCGACGGATTTTGCGTTGTCGTGGCGCACGAGTTGAATCACAACGTCGAGAACGCGGCGGGGCAGATTTATCCTTGGTATTGGGATCGGAAATTTGACCTGTTAGAACAGGCTTCGCCGCCAGACGTGATTTTCAAGGATCACAATTTGAATGGTTTTGGAATTGATCTGCCCGCAACTCAGGCGCGTTTTCTTTCAAGAGGACTCTGGGATGGCAACTCCAACACTTGGACCTCAGCCTACAACGCTTATTGGTCAACCGGTCCGGGTCAGGGATTCGACCGCCATTGGTTGCGAGACAATCTCCGGTTCTGTCTCGACGCCCCGCAGGAGGCTTTCGCAACACTTGCGAACCAGTATTTCACCAGCAGCGAGGTAATGCTCCAACTCGCGCTCTCACGCTGGGTCGAAGGCATCACCAACTGCATTAACCAGTTTCTGTTTTTCGCGGACGTTTACGCACTCGGCTCAAACTCGACGTGGTTCTACCGTATCGACACCGCGGCCAATGTGACGCGCACTGCCATACCTTTGCAGCGCGACGCAAGCGGACATATTTGCGGCTTCTCGGTTGGAACAAACCATTACGCCTTCGCTCTTGATGCGGAGGGAAACGTGTCTGCGATATTCGTAAATTCGGTAAAAAAACCATCTTTGTTTCAGTCCGATCCCATAACGCTTGTCTGAGCCGATGGTGCTGATGGATTTGCGGATGTATTGGACGGCTGACGGCAAAATGACGTTAAGTTTTATGAGTTCATGCTCGGATTTTCTGCCGTTTTGCGCCCGGTGGCTATCCCATAGGTTTGGGCCTCAACCCTGGCAAATACGCCGCTTCGGGCTGGCCCAACAATCGAAAATCTCCGCCGGCTGCCCTTCCGCTAACCCGGCTCATCCACCACCGGGTTGGTCAGCGTTCCAATCTTTT
>CAZNOE010000755.1:0-3500 GCA_964574525.1 uncultured Bifidobacteriaceae bacterium | reverse complement strand
ACTTTGCTCGCCGAAGCCTATCGGCAAACCTCCGAAAGCTGAGCGCTATTCGATCCAACGCCATGCGAACAAAAGCCGACATCATCGCTCAACTCACGAATCCCGGAATCATTGCCATCATTCGCGCGAAGAAAGCCGCGCAGGCTTTGCCCATCGCCGAGGCCCTTCTGGCTGGCGGCGTGATCGCCATCGAAATCACGATGTCCACGCCCGACGCCATCGCCACGATCCGCAACGTGAGCGAAAAGCTTGGAGACCGTGCTTTGATCGGCGTGGGCACGGTGCTGGACGCGGCCACTTGCCACGCGGCCATCGCGGCGGGAGCGCAGTTTGTTGTCTGCCCGATTTGCCGGCCGGAGCTGGCGCAGATCGCATCTGGTGCGCAACGGCCCGTGATGCTTGGCGCTTACACACCCACCGAAGCGCAACTGGCGTACGAGGCCGGCGCAGATTTCGTGAAGATTTTCCCGGCGGACAATCTCGGTCCGGGTTACATCAAAGCCTTGCGCGCTCCCCTGCCCCATCTCCGCATTGTCCCCACGGGCGGCGTGGACTTGAACACGCTCGGCGAGTTTTTCAAAGCCGGCTGCCCGGCGGTCGGGGCGGGCTCGTCACTCATCACCCGGGAGATTTTGGAGAAGGAAGACTGGCCCGCGCTCACCCGTCGCGCGGCGGAATTCGTGACAGTCGCAAACGCCGCCCGCCGCGACGGAAAACGAGGATAGAGGATGGAGGATGGAGAATAGCGTCGCGCGTTCGCACCCAGTGCCATCTTCCATCCTCGATTCTCCATCCTCGTCCCCTGTTTGACTTTCCACCAGTCACGGCGGAATCTCTGGTCACGCATGAAGCTCACATTCTTGAACGCACGGCTTCTCTGTGCTTTTTGGTTCGCCGGTACGACACTCGGAACAGCCGCGCCGCTGCAACGCGTCGCGAACACCTCGCTCACGAATCTGCCCGCCCAGCCGCCACAATTCGGTTACACGCTGGTCAATGCTTTTCCGGGATTGAGTTTAAGCGGGCCAGTCTGCATCGCGTCACCCTTCGGAGAAACCAATCGTTTGTTCATTCTCGAAAGGGGCGGAAACATCGTCGTGATCACGAACTTGGTCATCCCGAACCGCACGGTGTTCATGAGCCTGCCGGTCCTGTCAGACAGCGAGTCCGGTCTGATCGGATTGGCGTTCCATCCCGGGTATGCGACCAACCGTTATTTTTTTGTCTTTTCCTCGCGCGACTTGACCACTTCTCAAGGCGGTGGTCGTCACCAACGTATTTCCCGATTTGAGGTGTCGCCGACGAATCCGAACCAGGGTATGCCCGGAACGGAACTCCCGTTGATAACGCAGCGTGACACGGCGGGCAATCACAACGGCGGCGATCTGCACTTCGGCCCAGACGGCTATCTCTACGCTTCGTTGGGAGATGAGGGCGCGCAATACAATGGCAATCGAAACGGTCAGATCATCACCAATAAATTCTTTTCCGCGATTCTGCGCATTGACGTGGATAAGCGGCCCGGCAATCTGGCGCCCAATTCTCATCCCGCGAACAGCACCAACTACTTCGTTTCCGCCGACAATCCTTATATCGGCCTGACCAGCTTCAATGGCCAGCCCGTTGATCCTACGAAGATTCGCACCGAATTTTACTCGATCGGATATCGCAATCCGTGGCGGATGTCGTTCGACCGGGCGACCGGATTCCTGTACGTGGGTGATGTGGGCCAGGACCTCTACGAGGAGGTGAGCGTGATCACCAACGGCGCCAATTGCGGTTGGGCCTATTACGAGGGACTTCACCTGGCCAAGCCGTTATACCCGAGTCAGTCCACCATTCTCACGAATCCTCCCGCCGGGCTGTCGTTTCCCATCCAGGAGTATCCTCACGGCAGCGGAGCTTTCCAGGGCAACGCCGTCATTGGCGGAGTGGTTTATCGCGGCAACCGCATTTCTCAACTCTACGGGGCTTATGTTTTCAGTGACAACACCAGCGGCAACATCTGGATATTGCGCTACAACGGCAGCAACACCGTGCCTTTTCAGCGCATCGCCGGCGCTTCGGGTCCGTCAGCTTTCGGAACTGATCCCCGCAATGGGGACGTTCTCATTGCGCAACTCGGTAACAACCAGATCGGGCGGCTGGATTACAACACGACATCATCCGGCCCACCACTGCCACCGACACTCGCGAACAGCGGTGCGTTCAGCGATCTGGTCTCGCTCACTCCCAACGCCGGCATCGTGCCCTACGATCTGAATGTGCCGTTCTGGTCCGACAATGCGATCAAGACGCGCTGGTTTTCCGTGCCCAACACGAACCTCACGATCAGTTTCAATCCGACGGGCAACTGGTCGTTCCCGACCGGCAGCGTGTGGATCAAACACTTTGAACTCGAGTTGACCAACGGCGTGCCCGAATCACGCCACCGATTGGAGACACGCTTTATTGTGCGCAACACGAACGGTGTTTACGGCGTGACCTATCGCTGGGACTCGGCGACCAACGCCACACTCGTGCCGGAGGCAGGCCTGGACGAAACCCTCACCATCAACGACGGCGGCACATTACGGACTCAGATATGGCATTACCCCAGCCGCTCGGAATGTCTCGCCTGCCATACGCCGCAGGGCGGTTTTGCGCTCGGCTTCAATACCGCCCAGATCAACCGGGATTTCGATTACAGCGGCTCGACCACGAACCAGATTGAGGCCCTGCGTCTCGCCGGCTATTTCAGCAATGCCATCTCGAACCGTTACCTGCTTCCCGCTCTGGCGCACGCCACGAACAACGCGATCAGTCTCGAATACCGTGCCCGTTCCTATCTCGCTGCGAATTGTGCCCAGTGTCATCAGCCCAGCGGCGGAGTTTTTGCGCTCTGGGATGCGCGCATCACCACGCCTGGCCCCCAAGCCGGGATTATCAACGGCCCGCTGAACAACAATTTTGGCAACACCAACAATCTTGTCATCGTGCCCGGCACGCTCTCGAACTCGATCTTGTTTCAACGTGTGGCCAACCTCGTCCCCGGCCACATGCCTCCGCTGGCCACGTCCGTCATCAATACGCAAGCCGTCACGCTTCTGGCCGCCTGGATCACCAACGAACTGCCCGCCAATCTCAGCTTCGCCGCGTGGCAATCGAACTATTTTGGAGCGACCAACGCTCCGAACGCCGCGGCCCAGGCCGACCCTGATGCCGACGGTGCCAGGAATTATCTCGAATTCCTGACCCATACCGACCCGACGAACTCGCTGGACGCATGGAAGATTTCCATCGCGCTCAGCAACGGTTCGGCACAGATCGTTTTCCCGCAGATCGCCAACCGAGGATTTGAGGTCCAGAACGCGCCCAATCTCAACGCCGGTTCGTGGTCGCCACTGAACGTGCCCGCTAATGCGCCGTTTTTCTCCATCTCCAATCGGATGGGTATCGTCGCGGACGTTCTTCCCGCAACCACGAACAAGTTTTACCGCGTGCGCGTCTTCGAGCCATGA
>CAZNOE010000754.1:0-3520 GCA_964574525.1 uncultured Bifidobacteriaceae bacterium | reverse complement strand
AGGCGCGCAGGACACGACACAGAAGTTTCTTTGGCGCTTGCGTGACCACGCGCTCATCGAAAGCGTCCTTATCCCGGCCAATCCCGCGCTCTACGGCGAGGTGAGCGACCGTCACACACTCTGCGTTTCCACCCAGGTCGGCTGTGCCTACGGCTGCAAATTCTGCGCGAGTGGGCTGGAAGGCTGGAAGCGCAATCTGACGCCGGACGAGATTGTGGAGCAGGTGTTGGCGGTCGAGCGGTGGAATCAATCCTCCTCGTCCTCGTTCTCGTCCTCGTCCTCGAAGTCCGACGCAGAACCGATTACGAGGACGAGGACGACGACGAGGACGAGTGAAAGATTAGTGGACAACCTCGTCATCATGGGCATGGGCGAGCCGCTGGCGAATTACAACAATTTGCTCAAAGCCTTGCGCATCCTGAACGCGCCCTGGGGCGGGGGAATCGGCGCGCGGAAAATCACCATCTCCACCAGCGGTCTCGCACCGCAGATTCGCAAACTCGCGGACGAGCCTGAACAATTCCGCCTGGCCGTCTCGCTGCACGGCGCCACCGATGAGGTCCGTTCCAGGATCATGCCGGTCAACCGCAAGTATCCGCTCAAGGAATTGACCGCGGCGCTCGCGTATTACTGCTCGAAGAAGGCGCGGATGATCACGTTCGAGTACATCCTCATTGCCGGTGTGAACGATTCGCCGGAACAAGTGAAACCGCTTGCCATTCTCGCGCGCACGCTGCAGGCGAAGGTGAACCTGATTCCGTACAACAAGGTCGAAGATTTATCTTGGGTGCGCCCGAACGATGCCGCTTGCGAAGAGTTCCTCGCCGCTCTGGAAAAGCAGAAAGTCACTGCCACGTTGCGCCGCGAGAAGGGACACGACATTGACGCGGCATGCGGACAGTTGCGGTTGAAAACAGAGCGTGAGTTGGCTCAGACCGTCTGATAGCTTCGTCCGATGAAGCGACGCCGGACAATACAACCTTTGCCGCAACGTGCGGCTCGAATGCTCGCGCGGCTCAAGTCCGTCCGTGGCCTGACGGATGCGGAGAAATCGGTTTACGCGCTGGGCCTGGCCGCCACACCTGAAGAACGATGGACACTCGCCGAAAACTTCATCCGGTCACTCGGTTACTGGAAGCCTTCGAAGCGGAAGACATCCGCTTCATGCTGATCGGCATGTCAGCGGCCATTGTGCAGGGCGTCCTGGAGGCGACCTTGGACGTTGACTTGTGGATGGATTTGCCGCCGCGTCATTACATGCGCGTCCAGAACATCGCCCGCAGGACCGGTGCGACGATGGGCGCCAACACCGTGGCCTATCTCGAAGACGGAACGCCCGTGAACTTTGTGTTCAGCGAGGTCACCGGCCTGGGATCATTCGCCACCGAGTTCCAGCACACGCGCCGGTTGAGATTTCGTGGCAGACGAATCCCCGTCCTCAAGCTGGAGCGCATCCTGAAAAGCAAGGAAACCATCAGGCGTGACAAGGACCTTGCGCATATCGTTCATATTCGCAACTTGCTCCGGTGTCGCCGCGCGCTGAAGGCCAAGACCGGCGTGACTCGCAAACGAAAGAGAGCATGATCGCTCTGCTCGACTATGGCTCCGGCAACCTGCGTAGCGCACACAAAGCGCTGCTCAAGGTGGGCGCGGACGTGCGGATTGCGCAGCGGCCCGGAGAAATGAAGGACGCACGCGCCGTCGTGTTGCCCGGTGTTGGTGCATTCGATGATTGCATCAACGCCCTGCGGAAACAGGAATTGCTCGAAGCATCGCGTGAATTCATCCAGAGTGGCCGTCCGTTTCTCGGAATCTGCGTCGGCTACCAGGCGTTGTTTGAGAAAAGCGAAGAGTTTAACAGTTGCGCGACGGGATTGGGAATTTTTGCCGGCAAAGTGGTGCGTTTCTCAAACGACCACGGTCTCAAGATTCCGCAAATCGGCTGGAACCAACTCGACGTGGTGAAGCCGGAGTGTCCGTTGTTTCGTGGCATCTCCAGCGGCAGCTACGTCTATTTCGTTCACAGCTTCTTTCCGCAACCGGCCGACGACTCGATCGTCGCCACGCGGACCGAGTACGGCAAGACGTTCGCTTCGTCCGTGTGGCGCGACAACGTTTTTGCCACGCAATTTCATCCGGAAAAGAGCCAGGCGGTGGGGTTGCAGCTATTGAAAAACTTCGTTTCGCTCGTGGCGTAGAGTTCCGACCCTTTTTCTGAAAGTGCCTATCTCTCTTCAAATGGATGAAGCGAGCACTGCGGGTCCGCAAGGATTATCGTAACGGATTCGTTCCCGCCTGATGGGCACACAGGAAGCTGACCGTTTTTGATATAGGGCAGCAAGTCGACAAACGTCACAGGATCAAACACGTCTTTCTGGTAATCATAGGCAAAGAGCAGTTGAGCGAACCGCAGCTGTTTCAGGTTATTATTGCAGACCTCATTGATGGCGTGGAACGGTGTCGCGCGGAAAAACTTTTGGGACTCCAAGCGTTGAAGGATAAAGGAGTCTGCCCCTGTGGCATCGAATACGACGCTTTTCAATTGAGAGGAAAAAACCGTTGGAAAACCCGCTTCCTGGATCCAGTCAATCAGGTTGGTGCAAGAATAGACACGGTAGCGTCGTCCCACATCACCCAACAGGGCAAACGAAAATGCATTGGATCCCTGTGATTGCATTGCCCCAAGCCTCGGGGCGGTGTCAGTTGGTGTAACGATTAGGTTTGCCGGTTGACTGATGATGGTGCCCGCGGAGTTTGTGATTACGATGCGATAAGTCCCGGCCTGGTTGGTGGTGGCGTGGTCCAAGGCAATCATAGGCGACGTTTCGCCAGGAAGATTTGTTCCGCCAAATTGCCATTGGTAGCTGAAAGGCTCTGAGCCCGCTGTGACCACACCAAACATGACGCTGTCACCGGCCGAGATGGTCTGACTTTGTGGGTGCTCAATGATATAAGGAAGATTCGTTGCAATCAACCTCAGGCGAAAGCCTGCGCTGTCAGATCCAGCCAATTGAATTTGATAATTCGTTCCAGCTTCGGGGGAAAACGTCAAAAAATTATGGGGAAATCGCGTATCAATCACCCTCTCCGCTATGAACTGGCCCGTGTAGATATTTTCCAGTTGATAAACTTGGACTGCATCCTGTCTCTGAGTGGGTTTGGAAGGATTGAGGATTTGAATGATTACCGTCGTTGATTGAGTCGGCGTCCACTCCCACCAGACGGTTTGAGTTGGCGAATTTATGTGTTGAGGAACAACCTCGTAGGGGTCCGCCTCCCGCGTTGCGCCTGACAACGTCCCGCTAAACGAAATGTCGGTGCCTTCGAGGATGATCCGGTTTGTATAGTTGTCATTGGGCGGGGGTGACTGCCCCAGACCGGGCAAAACCAGACAGCATGCCATGGCGAATCCATGGATCTGACGTGGCGCCTTCATTTCATTTATTGAATTCTGACCTGCCCGGACGGAGGAAAAGTTTCACATGCGTTGTTAAGCGTGTCAATGCCTCTGGAAAAAGCT
>CAZNOE010000753.1:0-3521 GCA_964574525.1 uncultured Bifidobacteriaceae bacterium | reverse complement strand
GAGTTGATTTTTCTCACGAATCAGGCGATTCAAATAACATGGAATTTGCCACACGACTGGAAGCAGGACATCGGCTCGGATGCCGATTGCGCGACGAGGGCGTCGAAGTGGATTTGGTGCTCGGCCTGCCGCGCGGGGGCGTCGTGGTGGCGGCGGAGGTGGCGCGCGTGCTGCAACGGCCGCTGGACGTGCTGGTCGTCCGCAAGATCGGACATCCGTGGCATCGCGAATTTGCTGTCGGTGCGCTGGCTGAACCGGATGTCGTAATTCTGGATCACGGTTCGCTCGGTAGAAATCCAATCAGCCGGTCGCAGTTGGATGAAGTGATCGCAGAAGAAACTGAACGGCTCGGGCAATACTGCAAGCAGTTCCACCGCGGCAGCGCGCCCGATCTGGCGGGTAAAACCGTGTTGCTCGTGGATGACGGGTTGGCGACGGGCGCCACCACGGAAGCCGCCGTTGCCGCCGCGCGAAAACAAAAAGCGCGAAAGGTAATTGTCGCCACACCGGTCGCCTCCGTCAGCGCGATGGATCGGATGAAACGCGTCGCCGATGAAGTCAAGGCGCTGCTGGTGGATCCCTGTTTTGAAGCAGTTGGGCAATATTATGACGAATTTTCCCAGACCAGCGACGAGGAAGTAATGGCATTGCTCGATGCGGCGTGAAAACGTAATGATCGGCACATTCGTATTGCGATAAAGCTGTGATGCTTCAACGCGGTAGCGATTTTTCTCCATGCCTGAACTGCCCGAAGTCGAAATCCTCGTGCGGCATTTGCGTCCGCTGATTCAGAACAAAACAATCCGCGGTGTGCAGGTGCGCCGCGCAAAACTTCTTGCGCCGACCTCGCCCGCGGAACTGAAACGCGTCCTGCTCGGCGCGAAATTCATCGGTCTGTCGCGCCGCGGCAAGTATCTGCTCTTCGCGTTGCGTCCGCGCGGGCGACGGGCGGCCGTATTTGTGGCCGGGCATCTGGGTATGACCGGGCGAATCTATCTTGCGCGACACGGTTTGCGGTTGCCCAAACATGCCGCCGTGATTCTCAATCTTGGGAGAGAGGATTTGATTTTTGAAGACACGCGTTACTTTGGAAGGTTCACGCTCGACACTTCGACTTTGGCGAAGCTCGGTCCGGAACCATTAGGAGATAAGTTCACTGCCAGCCATCTGGAGGAAGCGCTGGCGCGGTCAACCCAGTCCATCAAGGTGAAGCTGCTCGACCAATCGTTGCTGGCCGGCGTGGGCAACATCTATGCGAGCGAAGCGTTGTTTCGCGCGCGAATTTCTCCACGTCTGGCCGCGCACAACTTGACGGGAGATCAAGTGCGACGACTGCGGCGCGCGATTCGCACCGTGCTGGCCGAGGCAATTCGGTTCGGCAGCACGGTCCCGTTGAGTCATTGCCAGGACGACCGCGGCGACGGCCTGTTTTATTTTGGCCGTGCGGCGGACGCGCCGGATTACTACGAGGAGCGATTGCGGGTTTACGATCGCGCCGGCCGGCCTTGCGGACGTTGCGGCAGTGCGATCAAGCGCATCGTGCAGGCAGCCCGCAGCACGTTTTATTGTCCGGCTTGCCAACGCGGCGGCGGGGGAAAAACGATTGACCCTGCACGCGCCCGCCAGTAAATTGCGCGTTCCTTTGGGTTCCCAAGTAGCTCAATGGTAGAGTCCCGATGAGTCGGGATTTGCCGTGGGTTGCGGCGGGAATCCAAGTGCGTGTTCCAGAGTAGCTCAATGGTAGAGCACGCGGCTGTTAACCGTGGGGTTGTAGGTTCGAGTCCTACCTCTGGAGCCAATTTTAATTCATGTTTTGGGTTTATATTCTTCAAAATCCGCAGGGCCGTTTCTATATCGGCCAGACCGATGATCTGGCTGTCCGCCTGAAGAATCACAACCGCACCGAAAAGAAGGCCGGGAAATTTACTCGCGCCAACGGGCCGTGGGCGCTGGCGTGGTCGGAAGCACACGCCACACGCGCCTTGGCGATGGCGCGCGAGGGCCAGATCAAGGCGATGAAGTCAGCACGGTGGATTCGGGAACACTTGCTCAATGGTAGAGTCCCGACGGGTCGGGATTAACCGTGGGGTTGCAGGTTCGAGTCCTGCCTCTGGAGCCATTTCATGCCGTGAGTTGCTTGGAACCCCGATCAGATGGAGTACTTCGCCACAATCCAGTCCGGAATGATTTCAGCGCGGGCGGTTTTGAGGTTGACCATCGTATAATTGAAATAGCCGTCGCAGGCGAGCTTGCCGGTTTTCTTTTTGATGATCTCGAACTGCACTTTGACACCGTCCTTAAGAATCTCTTCGACCCAGGTCCGCACGATGAAATGTTCGCCGAGGCCCAATGGCCGTTTGAATTCGACGTGTGCCGTCCGCATGAACCAGCCGAAGCCGTGCTGGAGGAATTCCTCCATCGGCATCTTGTAGCAGCGCGCCATCTGGTCGTAGCGCGCCGCCAGCACATAATCCATGTAACGGCTGCCGTGGACGTGCTGGTTCATGTCAATGTCGTCGGGCCGCACCTGCAACTCCGTTTCAAATTTTGTTCCGGTCATGGAATGCGGTCGCTGAACAGTTTGCATCGTGCTCCCTCAATGACTCGCATGTTTCGCGATCAAGTATTCCCTGAACTGCTCGTAATCCGCGCCCATCCGGTCGAAGTCCTCCGGCAATTTGTTCGTGACCTCCATCGCCGGAGGGATGTCGGGTGTCCAACCCGTCATCCGTTCAATCTCTTCCGGAAACTTCGCCGGGTTGGCGGTTTCGAGAATCGCGGCGGGCAAGCCATCGAGCGATTCCGTCTCCAGCCAGTCTTGAAAACCGCGCCACGCGACCGCTCCGTGCGGTTCAAGGAGCAATTGATGTTTGTCCCAGACTTCCAGGATGGTCGCGCGTGTGCGCTCGTCAGAAATCGAACTGGAAAACAAATCGCGGCGCATCGCGGTAAGGTCAGGCATCTGATGAATCCTTCCGGTCTCGTCCATGCGCCCGCCATAAACGGCCACGAGCCGCGCAAGGTTGCTTGGATGGCCGACGTTCATCGCGTTCGACACTGAGTTGCGCGACGGCACAACCTTTTCGTAATGGCTGGTCGCGAGAAATTTGGGGAAGGCGTCGTTGTCATTCACCGGCACGACCAGCTTCCGAATCGGCAAACCCATTTGCTTTGCCACGACCGCGCCCATCATGTCGCCGAAGTTTCCGCTCGGCACAGAAAAGACCATCGGCTCGCCCGGCTTGGCGAGGCGCGAGGCGGCGTAAAAATAATAAACGCTCTGCGGCAGCAGGCGGCCGATGTTGATCGAGTTGGCGGACGACAGTGAAATGTGTTTCAACGCCGGATCGCTGAAAGCCCGTTTCACCATCGTCTGGCAGTCGTCGAATTTGCCGTCAATCGCCACGGTCCGGACGTTGTCGCGCAACGTCGTCATCAGCTTGCGCTGGCTCACGCTGACCTCGGCGAACGGAAACAGCACGATGACGCGGATGCCGGGGATATTGTGGAAAGCGTGGGCG
>CAZNOE010000752.1:0-3522 GCA_964574525.1 uncultured Bifidobacteriaceae bacterium | reverse complement strand
GCGAGGACGGTCGTGAGGAATTTGTTGTCCGGATAATTCGCGCAGAGATTTTGCAGAGTAAGAAGATTCGTCAGCCCGACTCCGTCGCCGGCGAGCTTGAGCTGCGGATTCACCTGTCGGCGCACGCCCGGCATCAGCGCCAGCGGCATCCCGTGCTCGCGGCAATGCGGCAGAATCGCCTGCTCGACGATCCTGGCGCTGACCGATTTCGCGGGGAATTCATAGTCCGGCGGAATGGATGCCATCACGTACGTTGCGTTCAACTTCTTCGACCAGTCCGCGAGAAAACGGCGGATTTCGCTGAAGAACTTTTTCGACGACGGGCCACCTTCGACTTTGTAACCCCAGCTGGCGAGTTTGGGCCTGGCTTCCGGCCACCACAGGAACAAGGGATCAATGCGCAGGCACGCTTGAAAGCGCTCATCGCGCCGGAAACCTTTTTCCCAGACCGGACGTTCGAGGTCATCGAACGGCGAGTTCGTCATGTAGATTTTTTTCACGCCGGCCAGTTCCATGCAGCGCGTGATGTGTTTGTCTGCGTCCTGGCCGGCAAACCAGCGACGCACCGCGGGTAAATCACGTTTCTTCACGTCGAGCCCGAGCGCATGCAACGTGGTGAGCACGCCGCGGCAGGCTTCGGAGATCGGCGAGTGCTGGAGGAACAGTTCTTTCCAGATGAGATCAGCCTGTTCGGTTTTCGAAAGTCCCCAGAATTTGTCGTAGGGCAGATCGAGGTAGCGAAAGACTTCGGCAACTAGGTAGTGATAGGTCAGCAATTCGTCAACGCCCCATAAAAGCAAATCCGGGAAAGCGGGAGGGTAAAGGTGTGTATGGATGTCAATCAGCGCGGTTGACATCACGGCGTTCTCAATCTGCTTTGCGAACGGCACATGCGCCGCTTCGGCATGGATCGTCTTCATCGTGCTGGGACACTAAGAGAAATGTCTCGGACTCGCGATAACATTCCAACCTCGGCTATCGGAGCACTGAAGGCTGAATGCTGCTCAAGCCCCGATCCTCCGCATCACGCCCTTAGCCCGCCTCACCCACACGCGGTCCCGTTTGCGTTGGAACGCAGGCGCGTGGGCGTCATCGGCCACCACTTCCTGTAACTCAGCCCGAGCGAGGTCCGGCTGGTTCTTCGCGATGTAAAGCTCGGCCAACTGGACCTTGGCGCGCGGGTAGGAATTATTTTCCGTGACGCGCTGCCAGATTTTGAGCGCGTTGTCGCTTTCGCCCAGTGCGGTCAGCGTCTCCGCCAGCGCCATCAACGTGTGGCCGTAATCGTGTTTGGGATTTTCCGCGATGACACCTTCGAGCAGCGGACGCGCCTCGACGGGGCGCTTCAGGCGCAGCAGACATTGGCCATAATGGGCGCGCGTGTCGAGGTCCTGTCCGTCGCGTTCGAGGGCGGCGCGATAGCAGGTTTCGGCCTGGGCGAGTTTGCCGCGCTGGAAATAAATGTCGCCGAGCTGCGAGTGATGGTGCGCCTTGTCGAGGTGATAAATCTGGTCCTGCAATTGTTTGATGCGGCGGCGGTCGTGCGCGCCGGGCAGTTCAAATCCGCGCGTCGCCGAAGGCGTGTTGCGATACACCAAAAAATAGTAAAGCACCGCCGCGAAACCGAACCCGATGAAAATGAACAAGGCCCAAATCCATTCCTGCCGGCGAAAGGCGTCAACGAACATCCACACTTGAAACGCAAAAACCAGCAGCAACCACGGATTATGAATCAGGTATTCGTAGTTCAGCACGTCGCTGATTAACGAAGCGAACATGCGGCGAACTTAAGCACTCGCAGCGGGGGCGGCAATCAACCTTTAGGGCGGCAGCGCCATGGGTTGCGAATCGTCCTTGCCGAAACACTTCGGAAAGCAAATCCGCGTCACGCGCCGGAACGGCTATGGGGGGGACATTTCTGCCGGCCGCGCGAACCGTTCTGCGACCAGTGCCCGCTCCAGCCGCTTTTGCCGCGCCAAGATTGAATGGAACCGACCTGCCGCCTGTCACTCTCACCATGGTGACAGCGGAAAACTCAACTTGTTTTGGCCTTATTCGTCGCGTATCTATCTACAGGCCGCGCGCCGCATGAATCAAACTCTCATCGTGATGCCGACGTACAATGAGCGGGAAAACCTCCCGCTCATGGCGCAACGGCTTCGCGATCTTCCCGTCAAAGTGGATTTGCTCGTCGTGGATGACAATTCGCCCGACGGCACCGGCAGGATTGCCGGCGAACTCGCCGCGAAGCATCCCGAGATTCATGTCCTTCACCGCGCCGAGAAGAGCGGCCTCGGGCGCGCCTACCTCGCGGGTTTCAAGTGGGCGCTGGAGCGTAGCTACGAATTCATCTGTGAGATGGACGGGGATTTCTCACACAACCCCGACGACATCCCGGCGTTTCTCCAGGCGGTGCAGGACGCCGATCTCGTGCTGGGTTCGCGCTACATCAACGGCATTCGCATCATCAACTGGCCGCTCAGCCGATTGATGTTGAGCAAGAGCGCGGCGAAATACGTCCGGATCATCACCGGAATGCCATTCACCGATCCGACGGGCGGTTACAAATGTTTCCGCCGCCGCGCGCTCGAAGCCATTGACCTCGATGCCGTCCGCTCGAACGGTTACAGCTTCCAGATCGAACTGACACACAAACTCTGGCGGCAAGGCTTCAAGATCGTGGAAGTCCCGATCATCTTCACCGAGCGCGTGCAAGGTCACTCGAAGATGTCCGGCCACATCGTGCGCGAGGCGTTGATCATGGTCTGGCGGTTGTGGTTCCAGAATGGTTGCCGGCGCAAGCCGCGGCCCGGAAAAACAACAACGATTCCCGCACCGCCGAAGGCGCCGATGTCGGCTATTGGGCCGGCGCATTTGCTCAACGCGGAATCGCTCAACGCAAAGACGCCAAGGCAAAAAGGCGTGGCCGGTTCGTAGCCAGCACGGTTTCACTTGCCAAGCCCGCGTCTTGTTCCAAACTTGACCTGTGATCACCCTGATAGTCGGCACCAATCGTCCCGGCAGCAACACGCGCAAGGTCGCCACGCACGTTGAGGAGATCTATGCCGAGCTCAAAGTCCCCTTGCGCGTGCTGGACCTCGCGCAGATGCCGCAGGAAATATTTTCGGCGGGTTCCTACGCGGAGAAACCAAAATCCTTTCAGCCTTTCGCTGATGGCGTTTTGGAGGCTGCCGGCCTGCATGTCGTGACGCCCGAATACAACGGCGGCATTCCGGGTGTGCTCAAGTATTTCATTGATATGCTGAAGTTCCCGGAAAGCTTCGAGCGCCGGCCCGTCTGCTTCACCGGTCTTGCGGCCGGCATCTGGGGGGCGCTGCGTCCAGTCGAACAGCTCCAGACAATCTTCGGTTATCGTAACGCTTACCTCTATCCGGAGCGTGTGTTCATGCCGCAAATCAACAACTTGCTCGACGATAACGGCCGGCTTAAAGACGCCGAGCTGCTGGGCCGCCTGAAGAAACAGGCCGAAGGCTTTGTCGGTTTTGTGGAGAACCTGAATGG
>CAZNOE010000751.1:0-3540 GCA_964574525.1 uncultured Bifidobacteriaceae bacterium | reverse complement strand
GGGTCTTTCTGTTCTGCGGATCCGGCCAATCGTTGCGTATTCCAGAAGAACGGATGCGCGCCGTTGTATTCGATGTGACCGAGCAGGCGATCCGTTTGCACTTCCTTGTCGCCGTGCTTCACCGTGATCGGCGCATTCAGCCAGACTTCGTAGTGGCTGAACTTTTCGCGATACTCGTAGGACTTGATGCCGAGAAAGCTCAGCGCGCAGAGTATCGTGATCGCCTGATACACGCGGTAGCGCCCGAAATTGCCCATCTTCAGCGACGCCCAGGAAAGCACCACGGTGACCGAGGAGGTGATGAGCACCGCGGTGTTGAAAGTGCCGATCGGAATGTTGAGCAAGCCGTGCGGCCAACTGCCGGGCGAGGCGCCGACGCGCAACAGGATGTAGGACGAAAACAGCGCGCCGAACAACATCACTTCCGACGCCAGGAACAGCCAGATGCCGACCTTGGCGTTATAAACGCCCGTATCGGGACGGGGTTGAACTACGAAAGGAATTTCCATGAATGATTAGCGCTGGGCGGGTTTGTCCGGCTCGTTCTGCGGGGTGAAATCGGTGGCGTGACCCGGCACACTGTATTCGTACGGCCCGCGATGCACTTCCGGCGCGTGCGCGAAATTGCCGTGCGGCGGCGGCGTGGGCGTCTGCCATTCCAGCGTCGTTGCCTGCCACGGATTATCGCTCCCAGCCTTCCGGCCGTTCTTGATGCTCCAAAATACGTTGATGATGAAAGGAATTTGCACCAGCGCCAGCCCGACCGCGCCCCACAGAATCATTGTGTGCATGCCCATGATATTGTCGCTGAGACCGCCGATGGCCCCCGGCACTTTCGCGGCCGAATAATTCGCCCCGCCGTCCGCCATGCGCCGGATCATCCCGGCCATGCCCTGCGCGAACATCGGCTGGAAAACCGCGTTCATGAAAATCAGCGAACCCCAGAAATGCACCTTGCCCCAGAACTCGTTCATCATGCGCCCCGTCATTTTCGGAAACCAATAATACAACCCGGCGAACAGCGCGAAGATCGTCCCCGGCGCCACGATGTAGTGGAAATGGGCGATGATGTAATACGTATCGTGCAAGTGCAGATCGCTCACGTTGAAACCCAGCGGCAGGCCGGTCAGACCGCCGATGCCGAACATCGGCAGAAACGCCAGCGCGAAAAGCATCGGCGTGTTAAACCGCATCGAAGCACCCCACAGCGAGAGGAAAAAGCAGGTCAGGATGATGACCGAGGGAATCGAAATGATCATCGTGGTCGTCTGGAAGAACGTGGCGATCTTCGTGCCCATGCCCGTCAGATACATGTGGTGCGCCCAGACGATGAACGACAGAAAACCAATCGTCAGCACCGAATAGACCAACGATTTGTAACCCCAGATCGGCTTGCGGGTGTTGTTCGCGAGGATTTCGCAAACGATGCCCATCGCCGGGAGAATCAGCACGTACACTTCCGGATGCCCGAGAAACCAGAACAAGTGCTGCCACAACAACGGGCTGCCGCCGCCGCTGATGTCGGCCAGTTTGCCGCCCACGGCCAGGCCCGTCGGCAGGAAGAAACTCGTGCCCGCGACCTTGTCCATCAACTGCATGACGCCCGCGGCTTCCAGCGGCGGGAACGCCAGCAACAGCAGAAAGCCCGTGACGAACTGCGACCAGACGAAAAACGGCAGCCGCATCCACGTCATGCCCGGCGCGCGGAGTTGAATGATCGTGGCGATGAAATTCACCGCGCCGAGCAGCGAGGAGTTGATCAAGCACACCATGCCGACGAGCCAGAAGGTCTGGCCATCGGTTGTAATCACGCTGGCCAGCGGCGAATAGGAAGTCCAGCCCGCCTGCGCCGCGCCGCCCGGAATGAAAAAGCTCACGAACATGATGATGCCGCCGAGCACGTAAAACTGGTAGCTCGCCATGTTCACGCGCGGGAACGCCATGTCCGGTGCGCCGATCATCAGCGGCACGACGTAATTGCCGAACGCAGCGAACGCCAGTGGCACAATGGCCAGAAACACCATGATCGTCCCATGCATCGCGCCGAAGACATTGTAGAGATCCGGCGACACGATTCCCTTGGCGGCCGGACTGTAACCAGTGGCGTCTCGCAAAACGACGTCCAACAAGTGTCCAACCAATGGAATCGCCTGTCCGGGATGCGCAATCTGCCAGCGCATGCACAGCATCAGGCAGAATCCAAATAGCAGGAAGCACAGCGCCGTCAGCCCGTATTGGATGCCGATCATTTTGTGGTCGGTCGAGAAGATGTACTTGCGCCAGAAGCCGATTTCTTCGTGATGCGCTTCGTGGACGCCGACGTGAGGCATCGTATGAGTTGTCGCCTGCATTTGCTTTCGAGTTTTTTGTCTTAGCCCGTCAATACCTTCGCTCTCGCGCAACATTTTGGGCGCGAGAGTAAACAATTCTTTCCGCCCGGCGTCAACGCCGGATTCGCATCTTCATTTCGTCCTCGTCCTCCTTCTCGTCCTCGTCCTCGATTCCCCAACGTTGCGAGGACGAGAACGACGACGAGGACGAGGACGAGTCAATATTCACTTCACTTTGTCCAGCACCAGCAACCCCAGCAACAGCGGGAGATACAGGATCGAGGCAAAAAATAATTGTCGTGCCCGCGCCGTCGTCAGTTGGCGGGCGAATTGAATCGCGCACCACAAAAACGCCGCGCCGAGCACCACCGCTCCTGCCAGGTAAACCGGTCCGGCGAGGTGAAACCGAAACGGGAACAAGCTCACCGCCAGCAAGGCCAGCGCGTAACTGACCGACTGCCGGCCCGTGCGGCTTCCGTCCGGGTCCACATTCGGCAACATCTGAAACCCCGCCTTCGCGTATTCATCACGGTAAATCCAGGCGATGGCGAAGAAATGCGGCATCTGCCAGAAAGCAAGAATTGCGAACAGCGCCCAGCCGCCGCCATCGAGTTCGCCGCGCGCTGCCGCCCAGCCCATCAACGGCGGCAAGCCTCCCGGAATTGCGCCCACGGCCGTGTTCAACCACGTCACGCGTTTGAGCGGCGTGTAAATGAACACATAGCTGACGAGCGTGACCGCGCCAATGACGCTGGTCAGCGGGTTGGCGAGCAGCGCGAGGTAAACCAACCCGGCGACGGAAGTCACGCCACCAAAAAGCATCACGGTCACCGGCTGCAATCGGCCTGAGGGCAGCGGACGATTTTGCGTGCGCCGCATTTTCGCGTCGTGCTCGCGCTCCAACAGTTGATTCAGCGCCGCCGCCCCACTGGCGACGAGCGCCGTGCCGAGCATGGTGTGAAACATCAGCGCGTAATTCATCGCCCCGCGAAAGGCGACGTAAAATCCGACGAGTGTTGTCAGCAACACCAGCAGCGTCAGCCTCGCCTTGATCAAATCGGCATATACTGCCAGCCAGCCTTTTTCGGAGGCTGCTGTTTCGCTGAATGTTTGTGCCGTTGCTTTCATGTCACTGATTCAAGACCGCTGCTGGATTGTCCGCGAAAGAATCGCTGCGCGCGTCGCCAAAAGACGCCGCCGCCAATGCGGT
>CAZNOE010000750.1:0-3544 GCA_964574525.1 uncultured Bifidobacteriaceae bacterium | reverse complement strand
GCGACCTACAATGTTGTCGTACTGAATTACGCGCTACCCATCTTTGTGGACTCGGACATCGAGACCTTTCAGATTGACGCGAACAAAATCGAGGCCGCAATCACGAAACAGACCAAGGCAATCATGCCCGTGCATCTCGGCGGCTCGGCGGCGGACCTGGACAAGATTCTCGAGGTCGCCAACAAACATCAAATCCCCGTGATCGAGGACGCCTGTCAGGCGCATCTGGCGGAATGGCGTGGACGCAAGGTCGGCACGTTGGGACTCGCGGGCTGTTTCAGTTTTCAGGCGAGCAAGAACCTCAACTCGGGCGAAGGAGGCGCGGTGCTCACCAACGACAAGGAGTTCGCTGAGAACTGCTCCAACTTCCACAATCAGGGCCGCGCGCGCGCAGTAAGCGGTTACAACTTCACGTATTCCGGCACACGCGGCTCGAACCTTCGCCTCTCGGAGTTCCAGGGCAACCTGCTAGTCGCGCAAATGACCCGCGTTGTCGAGCAGACGAATCGCCGCACAGAGAACGCGAATTACCTGACGAAGCTGCTCAACGAGATTCCCGGCATCAAGCCCGCAAAGCTTTACGAGGGCGTCACGCGCAGCGCGTATCACCTTTACATGTTTCGCTACGGCAAGGCGCAATTCGCCGGTCTTGACCGGGCCAAGTTCATGGCCGCGATGGGTAAGGAGGGCGTGCCGTGCTCGGGCGGTTACGGCGTGATGAACAAGGACGAATACGTGTCCGGCCTCGCGAAGAACAAACACTTCCTGAAGATTTACGGCGAGAAGCGGATGAAGCAATGGCTCGAGCAAAACCAAAATTGCCCGCAGAACGAGAAGCTGTGCGGCCAGGCTGTCTGGTTCACGCAGAACATGCTGCTGGGTCCGCGCACCGACATGGAGCGAATCGCCGAGGCGATCCGCAAAATCCAGGCGCACGCAGGCGCGTTGGCAAAAGCATAGAGAATGGCGACAGGGGAAGCGAGGCATGAGCGCGGGACTTGCAGCGGTCGAGAGGGTGGTGAAATTCCAAACACCAAACTCCAAACACCAAACAAGCTCCAAATCTCAACCAGCAAAACCCTGTCTGGACCGGCTCGAGTCTTGGAGCTTGAAGCTTGGAGATTCTTTGGTGTTTGGAGTTTGGTGTTTGGTGTTTTCCCTCGCCTGCGCCGCTTCTGCTGCTGACATGAAGCTCATCACCCTCGACCCCGGTCATTTTCACGCGGCACTATTTCAACGCGAAATGCTGCCGGGTGTAGCCGAGAAAGCTTACGTCTATGCGCCGATAGGACCGGACCTCACGGCGTACCTCAATCGTGTCGCGCAATTCAACCTGCGGCGCGAAAACCCAACCCGCTGGAAACTTGAAGTCCGCACGGGCACGAACTACTTCGAGCGCATGTTGGCGGAGCGGCACGGCAACGTCGTGGTCCTCTCCGGCAAGAACCAAGGCAAGATTGACCGAATCCTGGGCATTGTACGCGCGCGCTTGAACGTGCTGGCCGACAAACCGTGGATCATCGAACCGGAAGCATTCCCCAAATTGCAGGCCGCGCTCGACACCGCAAACAAGCGTCGTGTCATCGCTTATGACGCGATGACCGAGCGGTTCGAGATTTCGTCTTTGCTGCAGCGCGAACTCGTTAAGGACCGCGGCATCTTCGGCGAGCCGCTCAATGGCACGACCAATGAACCCGCGGTTTACATGGAAAGCGTGCACTATTTGATGAAGGAAGTCGGCGGCGTCCCGAACCTTCGCCCGGTCTGGTTTTTCGATATCCGCCAGCAGGGCGAAGGCCTTGCCGACGTGGGCACGCACCTCGTCGAACGCGCGCAATGGACGCTCTTTCCCGACGAGGCCATTGACTATCCGTATGACATCCGAGTGCTGCACGGCTCGCGATGGCCCATGCTGCTCACCCGCGAACAGTTCCAACGTGTCACCGGCGCGAGCGAGTTTCCGGAATTCCTCCACGGCGCCTTGAAGAGCGATCAACTTGAATACTTTTGCAACAACAGGGTGAGCTATTCGTTGCGTGGCATTCATGTGACGTTGGTCGTGCGCTGGGAATTTGAGGCCCAACCCGGCGCCACGGACTGGCAGCTCGCGATCTTTCGCGGCAACAAATCGCGCGTCGAAGTGCGGCAGAGCAAGGAGGAGCAATACCAGCCTGAACTTTTTGTCGTGCCGGCAAAGGCCGAGGACAAAGCCACTGTGGGCGCCGCGCTCAAGAATAAGATCGCAGCGCTCCAGAAACCATATCCCGGACTCACGCTCGAAGAGCGAGACGAGCACTTTCACATCGCCATTCCCGAAGCGCTACGCACGGGACACGAAGCACACTTCGCCTTGGTTTGCCGCCGTTTCCTCGACTACGTGCGCCATCCGAAATCACTGCCAGCGTGGGAAAAGCCGAACATGCTGGCCAAGTATTACGTCACGACCCAGGGAATCGAACTCGCGCGTAAGCACGGCGCTGAAACCTCGACTCCATGAATCAGTAATTTATGAAACAGTCTGCCCCGGGAAAGGACGGGGCAGTCTATTCGCTGGGCGTGAGTGAACCCACAGTGTTGCACATTGCACTTTATCCGCGGGGCGGAAACTGCCTAAGCTGCTTTCGTTCGGCGCGAGTTTCTTCGCGCCGGCCAAAAACGCATCCGTAGCTCAATTGGATAGAGCTTCTGACTTCGGATCAGAAGGTTGCAGGTTCGAGTCCTGCCGGATGCGCCACTTTCGAATAGCATGCTCAATCCTCCGGACGCTCGCCACTTGGAGCCATCTTCACCAGCTTGGGATCAAACTGGCCGAGCACCGTCACCAGATCACTTTGTGCGGCCATCACTTCACGGATGTTTTTGTAAGCCATCGGCACTTCGTCGAGACCGGCGCTGATGAGTGTCACGCCGCGTTCGCGGAGAAAACGGTTCACATCCTTCCAGTTGAACTTCTCATTGGCGGCCTTGCGGCTCATCGCGCGGCCCGCGCCGTGCGCTGCCGAGTTCAACGACTCGGGATTACCCCTGCCGCTCAC
This sequence comes from uncultured Bifidobacteriaceae bacterium, assembly GCA_964574525.1. Lineage (GTDB taxonomy): Bacteria > Verrucomicrobiota > Verrucomicrobiia > Limisphaerales > JADLHS01 > WYBW01. Next base: position 509 of record CAZNOE010000750.1, on the reverse strand, counting down.
CACGAATCCCGGCGAGGCCATCGAGCCAGGAATGATGCCCAGCACGCCTGCGCCCGCCGGCGTTGCGCCTTTGCGATGCACGATGACTTCGCGCTCCACGCCATCAATGACGTGTTTCTCCTTCCACGCGAAGTTGTGGTGATTCTCCAAATCGAGCAGCACTTGCGCGCCGAGATTTGCCGCGATGTGCCGATGAATGCACGCGTGGTTTGCCGCCGCGTATTGGCCCATCAACTCCATCGCGTTCCAGTATTCCTGGCCCTCCTGCGAATCGAGCGATAGCCACGCGAGCCGTTTCAACTCGCTGGGCAAATCCGGAAACTGGCTGAACGCGATTTTGCTGTAATGATCGCATACCGCTGCCCCCGTGCCACGACTGCCGCTGTGTGACAGCAACGCCACGTAAGTTCCTGCTTCAAGGTCATTGATCTTCGAGTGCGCTGTGAACAGGCCGAACTCCACGAAATGATTTCCGCTGCCGCTCGTGCCGAGTTGCGACCACGCGCGAT
>CAZNOE010000749.1:0-3561 GCA_964574525.1 uncultured Bifidobacteriaceae bacterium | reverse complement strand
ATGACCATCCCGGGCACGGCGCGAATGTCGAACAACCCTTCCCGAAACAAGATCTCGCGCATCTCGTCGTACGAGTTCGCAAAGTGGAAACGAAAGCCGTACTGCGCCCTACCACGCCTTGCGTCAGCCGCGTTGAGTTTCAGGAAGGTGTGTTCCTGTCGCCATGTGCCGCGCTTCTCGTTGCCGCCGCTCAATCCGGAATGAATGAATACTTGCGCGCTGCCGCGTCCACCGCCAGCACCACCTCCGCCACTGTATTCAAGCTTCGTGCCGGGCTTGACCGTGACGAGCAGGAACGGCGGCACGCCCGACGCGCGCACGCAATACACGAACGAACCATCGCCGGAGATGAATTGATGTCTCACGAATCCCCGCTCGAAAATCTCTTTGGGTTCTTCGCCGCGCGGGCCGGGTGCCGGAATGTTGATGGCCAGGTCGCCGATTTCGACCGAGGCATTTGTCGTGGCTTGCAGCTCGATGTTCCAATCCAGCGCCGCGCCGTCCGTTGTGAAGGTTTGCGTGACTTTGAGCGGCGATTCTGCCGCGCCGCTGGTGTAGCTGATAGCCCCATCACCCGGCGAAGCTGAAAGTTGAGGCTCGGCGCTTGCGATGTCCTGCCAGTCACCGTTCCCGGTCCGGTACTTCACGATCAACCCCAGGCGTTGACCCCGCGCCACCATGTCCGCGCCGAAGGGATCGCGCGAGTTGGCCAGACCGGTGACGCCGCGTTCATCGTAGGTGACACGAAAATCTCCCTTCTCAAGAGTGCCGCCGGGCGCTTGGGCAGCGCGAAGGGAAAGAGACGCGAGTGCGAGGATGGACGCAAAGGCGAACAATGAGCACCACTCTATGCGCCACGTTGCCAGCGTGTTCGATTTTGGCCTTGCCTTGTTGTGTTTCAATCATCCTCTCGGTCAAACAGCATCATTTCTGAAAACACCTTTTTAGGATAACCCGTTTTTGACCATGAATGGCTTCGTGGATTTGTAACCGACTCAAAGAAACTGTGCGTACTGATTCAGGAATAACGCAAGATTGAGACTGGGAAGCTCGCGAAAATACGTACCGCGGTAGTCGCGAACCAAATGCAGTTTGTAGTCTCCATATTCCTGTGAGGCGGTTAACCCATGCGACTTAATTTCTTCGCGTAAGTCCGCCGATGGAACGATGAACACGTCTTTGTGGCTACCCGCTAAGAAAACGAAGAACGCTCGTCGGTGAGAAGCGAATTGCTCTAAATCCTTTTTTGAGACGTCATAGAACAACTGGCCTGTCTTGGAAAACGTTACCACAATAGACGTGTCCGTCTCAGAATGGACTTTCCAATCGGGTCTATAACTTACAGCCCGCTCCGTTTGCCCGAGAATCCTATCAAGCAATCGCCATGCTTTGGCTTTTTCTTCACCGGCATTTTCCTTCGTGCTCATATTATCGTCGCCTTTCGTCAGTCCGGGCGTTGTTAAAGGGTAACGCGGTAAGCCCGCAGCCTTTAGCTGGCCGGAATCCCCACAAATCGCGATGTGCGTCAGAGTAACTTGCCCATGTCAACTGGCGACTCTTCACGGCAATTCTATAAGCCTCGCTCCGACTAACGAACCGGCCCTTGTTTGTCAGGAATCCGTCCGCGGCTTCTTTGAACAGCTTGATGAAATCAGATTCTGATGTTCTTTTGTGTGCGGCTTCGGCTTTTGCGCGAGCAAGCCCATGAGCCAATCCAGCATAAACAGACCCATTGGTAAGCCTGATTGCTGCACTAACGTTTCTCTCCGGTTTTTCGTCGATGGATTCATGGCCTTGGATTCGGTCATGCCCAACGTTGCCCTTAACCACCTTCCCTTTGGCGGAGAGCTTATGATCGCGCCCAACCGCGGTGAATGAACTGCTTGCGATGCCATAAGGCGTTTGCAGAACGACGGGGCAGGCGCCGCGTTTGCGCAAGAATTCCTTCACATGCGCGGGCACACTATGGAAATAATACTGCGGCCCGCCCGTTGTGCGGCTGCCCGCCTTTGTCTGTTGGAGGTGCATATATGATCACTGATCGCGATGCGCTGCAAGCCTATGGCAAAAGCTGCGTAAAGTGATAGCAATTTATCTGCATTAACTCTGTGGTTTGGCCGAATTATGCAGATTCTCAAAGCAGCGAATCGAACAAGCGCGGCGATGACGATCTCTAAGAAGCTCGAACACATCAATGCCGGCATTGAAGTTGCCCTTAACTCCCCGTCTGCGCCACGCCATTCCGCTGTGGCGGTTCGACACCTTGCAGGTGGCGCACGAAGAAATCCCGCATCCGGCGTTGATAATACTCTCCGCCCGCGCCGTGGCCGCCGTTGGGAATGACCAGCAGATCAAAATCCTTTTTGGCTCGAACCAGCGCATCCACATAACGCATCGTGGATTCAATGGGAACGTTCGTGTCCATTTCGCCCATGACGAGAAAGAGATGTCCCTGGAGTTTGTCGGCATTGTCAATGTTCGAGCATTCGGAATACTGCGGCCCGACCGGATAGCCCATCCACTGCTCATTCCACGAAGCCTTGTCCAGGCGGTTGTCGTGGCAGCCGGAGTTCGCCACTGCGGCTTTGTAAAACTCGGGATGAAACAACACCGCACCACCCGCATTTTGTCCGCCGGCCGACGTGCCGTAAATCCCAACGCGGCTGATATCGTAGGAAGGATATTTCGCAGCGATGGCTTTGTGCCACAGAATGCGATCGGGAAAACCGGCGTCCTTGAGATTCTTGAAGCACACATCGTGAAACGCCTTCGAGCGGTTCGCCGTGCCCATGCCGTCCACTTTCGCCACGATGAATCCGGCGTCGGTCAGGTTCTGATAACGGGTGGCGCCAAACGTTTTCGGAACAAACGAACCCTGCGGCCCGGCATAAATGTCTTCGATGACGGGATACTTCTTGTTGGGATCAAATTCGCGCGGCCGATAAATCAGCCCCCAGATGTCCGTCTTGCCATCACGCCCTTTCGCGACGAAAACCTCAGGAGCTTTCCATCCCTTGGCTTTCAGTTCCGTGATGTCCGCCTCCTCCAGCTTGCAGACGAGTTTGCCGTCGGACGCTCGACGCAATTCATTTGCCGGAGGTGCTTCCACGCGCGAATAGGTATCAATGATGTATTTCCGGTCGGGCGAGAAATCCACGCTATGATTTCCGTCGCCTGCGGTTAACGCAACCAATCCGCTGCCGTCAAAGTTCACCCGGTAATAATGCACGAAATACGGATCCTGGCCGGCATTTTTGCCGCTGGCGCTAAACCAAACTTGCCGCGCTTGCTCGTCAATTAGATCGATGCCGCGCACGACCCATTCGCCCTTCGTGATTTGCCGCAACTTCGCGTCCTTCACGTCCACGAGGTAGAGATGCCGCCAGCCGTCTTTCTCGGACACGTAAATGATTTCATCGCTCTTCTCCAGCCAGTTGACGAGTTGCAGTCGCAGCGCCTCCGTGTGCGCCGTCCAGATGAAGGTGTCGCTCTTCTCGTCAATGATATTGCGCGTCGCGCCCGAGCGCGCGTCCACCTCGATCACACGCAAACGTTGATGGC
>CAZNOE010000748.1:0-3562 GCA_964574525.1 uncultured Bifidobacteriaceae bacterium | reverse complement strand
CCGATCGTCAGTGTGCTGCTGTCGCCGGCGTCGCAGTTGATGGAGTCGGTGCGATTGCCCTGAAACGTGCAGTTGCGCACGGAAGCGGTCATCACGGCGGAAACCTTCGACGCGATGCGCACCCCGATATTTCCCGAATTCGTGCTGTTGTTGCCGATGGTGCAACCAGACAGGGTGAACGAGGTCAGCGTCCCGTTGTCGTTTTCGACGCGGAAATTATCCTCGATGCTGCCGCGAACCGTGGAGTTGACGAGCGCGCATGTGCCGAACGCGTTGTCAAAGATAACGCTGCCCTCGCGGTTAGGCGTGCTCGTTCCATTGACGCCGTTCACGACGATGTTGCTCAGTGTCACGCTCGTGACGTTTGCGCCGCGAATGCCGAAGTTCTGGCAGTCGTTGATCTGCATCCAGGAAAAGGCATTGCTGCGGGTGTTGTTCATGTAAATACCAATCCCCGTCGTCGTGCTGCCGTCCGCCCCGGTCTTGCTCGCGAGCGTGCCGCCAGAGCCCGCGCTGCCCGTACCAGTCACGGTCAAGCCGCCGCTTGTTCCGGTGTTGTCGAGAATGATTCCCGTTGCCGAGCCGCCGCTGGAAGTGAGGCGCTGAAACGTCAGGCCGCTCGCACCAATCGTCGTATTCACCACGTTCAGCGCCGTGCCTGTGCCCGAATTGATCGTGTTGCCGGTGCTGGTGACACTGATCGCCGTTGCGCCGCCGGTCGCGTTGAAACCGGTCGCCGTTGTCGTCGTGATGACCATTCCACCGTTGGCGAAGTTGATCGTTGCGCCGGTGTTGTTGGCGAGATTGACGGCAGTGTTCGTGCCCGTGTTGAGCACCTTGCTTGAACCGCTGAAAATATTTGTTCCGCCGCTGTTGTTCTGGACCAGAATGCCCGTGCCAGAATTGGCGATGTTGCCGGACAACGTGATCGTGCCGCCCGTATGATTGGCAATCTCCACCGCCCGCCCCGTGGTATTGCTCAGATGACCGGGAAACGTCACGCTGGCGTTGCCCGCGCCGGTGATGCGCATGGATGTTCCCGCCGCGCCCGTGACGATGCCGCCGTTGATGATGACGGTGCCATTGAGCGCATTGAGCCGGATGCCGTCGGTGGGGCTGTTCGTCGAGGACGCGCTGTCGAGCGTGATGGCGGCCGTGCCGGTGTCAATATCCAGCGCCGCGCCATTCGGCGATGTGACCGCGACCGTATCAATGGTGAGCGTGCCGAAGTTTGTGCCAGCGATGCCTTTGCCAGCAGTCGCGGTGACGTTCAGACCTTGTATTGTGTTGTTTGTCGAGCAAATCACGCCGGCGCCACCGGAACCGAGTGTTGGCCGGCTGCCCGCCGGAAAGATCGTCGTGCCGCCGACGACTAGAGCCGCTCCCGCGCCGATGAGCTTCTGATTGCTCTCCAGCACCAGCCCGGCTCCATAACTGCCGCTGCCGGTGAACAAGTAGATAAAGTCATTCGTGCCGTCGGAATCGCCCGTACCGCCCGCGCCGTTGATTGACGCGAACGAATTGAACGGCGTCGGTTGCCGCCCGTCGCCGTTCGCGCCGGCATTGTTCACATACCACACCATGTTGGCGATGGTGAGTGTGACCGTCGTGGTGTTCAACCCACCACTGCCGTCGCTAATCGTGTAAGTGAACGTGTCCGTACCCTGATAGCCAACAGGCGGAAGAAACGAGAAGCCGCCATTGTTTGTCACGGTCACAGTTCCACCGTGCGCGCTCGTCGCGGAGAAGGCCACGAGGGAAATCGCATCGCCGTCGGGATCGGAATCGTTGATCAACAAGCCGCTGGCCGCAGGAATACTGAAAACCGTGTTCCCAATGACTCCGGTGTAAACGTCGGGGCGCGCAATGGGTGTGCTCTTGATCGAACCGCCAACGAGTGTCTGGTTGGGAAAGTTGGAGTCATTGAATTGTACGTTGAGCAGATTCGTGGTCGAAGTATTGGTGATTGTGATCGTGTAGCGGAGCGCGTCACCGGGATTAGTCTTGCCGTTGGCATCAGCATCAAACTGCAACGTGCTGGTTTTCTTGATGGTGACCTGGCCAAACACCGTCGAGCCGAAAGCCGCGCAGAGCAAGAAGGCAAACAGCTTCTTCACGCTTCCACCTCCCGACCGGCCTCCGAACGCTGCGCATCCGTGTTGGGCGACCACTGCATGAGATGATAAGGGCCATTGGCAGTCACTTTTCGGAATCCAAGGCGTTCGTACCAACGAAGCGCCGGATTGAACATCTCCACGTGAATCGTTACGCTTTTTCCTGCCGCCGCTCCTTCCGCGAGAATCTCCTCCAACAACATGGTTCCGATGCCGCGCCCGCGGTAGGCGGGCAACAGGGCGATGTCCATGATGCGGATTTCATTTGCCCGGCGGTGGACATAAAGCCGTCCCACTGGCTCACCGCCCATGTGGATGATTTGAAATTCCGCGCCGGGATAGTTTTCCCGATAGTGCTTGTCCTGCGCCGAGAATTGCGTTCGCAAAAAACCCTCCCGCTGCGGCTGGCTCCAGCCGACCGGCGCCAATTCTTCGGCCCGGGTGCTGGCGTAAACCTCAAAGAGGAACGGTTCGTCTTCCGCGCGCGCCGGCTGGAGCGTGGCGCGCGCGTGTGTGGATTCAAAAGTGCGATTCATGCACCCGGATCAACCTCGTGGTGGGAAAACGCCCTGGAGCGCGATGCAAAAACTCAGCGTCAGGTACGGCATCATGTTGTTGTGCGGGAAGCTTCCGCCAGCCGGAGCCACCGCGTTGGCCGACATTGGCACAAACGGAGTGGTCGTGGTTTGATACAGGGAGGCCCCGACCGAACGTGCCAACGCTTCGGTCGCACCCGGTGACGGATCCTCACCGGGCTGGGTGGAGACCATCATCGTATGGCTGTGAGCGGGAATCTCGGATTGGAGGAGTGTCACCGTCTCGGACCCGGCGGTCTCGCCCAGATCGTGGAGTGAAAGACCCGGGCCCTGGCCGGGATGCATCGGCGCGTTGCCTTGCATGTCCGGCAGGGCAAAGGTGCTCTTGCCATCGCCGCCATAGGTTGTTCCCAGCAAAGAAAACAAGGCCGTGTTTTGGGAAATCGGCATCAGTTGACCGCCGCAAAACGCCCATCCCTTGGGAGCGAAGTTGAATGGAAAGATGCGAATTTCAGCGACAAATGGGTCCATGATCGTTTTGTTTTCAGGTTGGAGATGGAAAGATGCCGAAGAGCGAGATGATGAAGTTCACGCACAGGTACGGCTGGAAATTGTCATGCGGCTGGCTGCCGCCGGTCTGCCCAATCGCGTTCGGGCTTAACGCGCTGTTGGGCGGCAGCGCTATGTAAGGCGTGTAGTTGGGAGTCTGCGCCAGCACGTTGCCCCCGGCGTTGGCCACTGATGCATTGTTGGCGGAAGCCTGGAACGTGTGGGCGTGCGCCGGTATCTGCTGCACGGTGAGCGTCACCGATTCCACACCGCCGGTTTGCGCCAATGTGAAACCGCTGCCCTGATGGATCGGAAGCCGGCCTTGAAGATTCGGCAGGGCAAAGGTTGATTGCCCATCGCCGC
>CAZNOE010000747.1:2171-3566 GCA_964574525.1 uncultured Bifidobacteriaceae bacterium | reverse complement strand
ATGAAAAGGAAGCTTGGTTTGGTGGCGCATGCGAATGGACTTCCACCGCCGCGCCGGTTTTAGTGATGTATGCAAGTGCGATCGAAGACGCGAAAAAAGAAGACAGTAACGATAGCCGCAGCCTTTTCAAAAAATTTCGAGCACTTTGCCTTGCCGTTATACGCGGCATTCTAGTAGCTGATGGAATCACAGACGAAGAAGCAGATTTGCTTACGCAGTTATCCGACCATTTTGATGAATTGCTCGCTTCGGGCCAAGGTAAAAAGTCGTCTAGTAGTTCGTTTGATGACGGGCCACAAGCAAGACTTTTGAAATCAGAAACAGCTTCGGCTCGTGCCACGGTTCAACAAAAAGCAGTGGGGCGCGAAGAAGCTTTGGAGGCAGCATTAAAGGAAGTGCGTGAACTGATCGGTCTTGAGAGCGTGAAACTGGAAGTCCAACGTCTGACTTCATTTCTACGCATTCAGCAAGAACGACAACGTCAGAATCTAAAAACCGCGACTCAATCGCTTCATTTCGTATTCAAAGGCAATCCTGGAACCGGGAAGACAGTCGTGGCTCGTATTTTGGGGAGGGTTTTTTTGGGTTTGGAATTCTCGATTCTTATAATGTAGTCGAATGTGACCGTTCAAAATTGGTGGGCGGCTACTTAGGGCAGACCGCAATCAAAACGGACGACGTGATTGACTCGGCCCTCGATGGTGTACTGTTTATTGATGAAGCATATACCCTCTCCAAACAATCTGGGCGAGGGGATGAATATGGCGAAGAAGCGATTAACCAGTTGCTCAAACGAATGGAGGATGATCGAAAACGGTTAATCGTCATTGTTGCGGGGTATCCCAAATTGATGGACGAGTTCATCGCGACTAACCCCGGATTAAAAAGTCGGTTCACGCGCTACATCGCTTTTGATGACTATAACGGCGCTGAACTGTGTCAAATTTTCGAGAAGTTTGCTACTGACGATGAGTACAACCTGGATGAGAACTGCCGGGCAATATTAGCAGTCTTATTCAATGCACTTTACTTGCGCCGTAGTGACAATTTCGGTAACGCGCGGGATGCGCGAAACATCTATGAGCAGGCAATCGCTCTACACTCGGATCGGCTTGTCCTTAATCAAAACGGTGGACCCACAAAGGAGCAGTTAGCGACCCTTTCCGCGGAAGATGTCAGCGGGTTTTTGCGCGAGGTGGTTGGTGAACGCGAGTTTGATGTAAGTCAGGCTCGATGGCGGTTCAAGTGCCCAAGTTGCGGGCACACTGGCGAGGAGACCTCGCGATTCATTGGTCGGCGCGTTAAATGTAAGTGTGGTTCTGGATTCGTATTTCCGTGGTGGAACTTGATCCCGGAAAGTGTGCCGGTTCTGCGAAGCAATGGTGCAGAAAACAA
>CAZNOE010000747.1:282-2161 GCA_964574525.1 uncultured Bifidobacteriaceae bacterium | reverse complement strand
CACGGGTTTTGGCACTGCTGGATTCGGTGTCTCAGAACCTAATCGCTTTCACCTTTCTGGACGGCGTTGAGCACCCAACCATTTCTCGGATGCGTTTCAATCCTTTTCGTGCCCTCGGGCGATGCGACCGACTGCATTTAGCCCACCGCGGGGTATCGCGAACAAACGTCCGGCGAAATATGCTAGGAGAACTGGAGAATCGAATGCAGACCCTGTTCCTCCTTTCTGCTTTAGTTGCGTTGCTTTCGGTCTGCCTATTTCGACTGTATCTGGTTATCGCCGTTGATGGATGCGCTTTGGCGCCAAGCGTTTGCGTTTTTTCCAGTGATAGAATCGGGCGATTTCGTTGCGTTGTAATCGACGGGTAGCTTGTCGACAGATGACCTCAGGATGATCGCAGTTGAGTTTTCTATGCAGCGACGAAGCCAGCAGCGCACGAATCTGCGGGACGGTGATCGCCGGCGTGGATTTTTTTCCCCCGCCGAGTTTCTTGCGTGAGGAACCAAGTGGCCAACAGCGACAGCGTTTGATGATGATGCCAGCCCCGCCACGTCCGAACTTCGTAATCGGCCAAGCCAGCTTCGCTCTTGGCGCGGTGGAAGCATTCCTCGATGCGATGCGCCGCCTTAGCCACGCGCGCGAATTCCATCAGCGGCGTATCGGGGAGGGCGTTCGACAGGTAGTAGTCATGCTTCATCGAGCCGTCCGCCTGCCGCTCGCGGATCACGACCAACGTTTCGTCGTAGCCCGTGCCCGGCGCGGTTTTGGCGCGAACGCGAACTTTCGCCGTATCGACCGTCAGGGGCCCCTTTTCGCCGTCCCGCACCTCGAGCGTCGTCCAGGCGTTCTTGGCCAATGCGCCGCACCACTTGTCGACGCGCTGCCAGGGCGACTTCGGCAGACGACCGCGACCCGCGTAGGGCGGCGGCTCTGCTTCCAAATCACGGACCCGTGTGTTCGATGGAACGGCCAACAGATAGCGTTCTTCGCGGGCGTCGAGTTCACCGCGGAATTCAGGGACTTTTCCCATTTCGTCGTCTCCCGCCACCCAGGCGTGCGGCAGCGCCGCGGCATGCTCGTCGAGCATCTCCAAAGAGAATTCGTGTCGCGTGCGGAACTTCACCTCCGCCGGCACACCCGCTTTGGCGCGCCGAGTCTTCGAGCGTGCCCAACTTTTCGGCAAGTACAATCGCATATCGACCAACGCTTGTTCCTCCGCCGAGACGTACACCAAAAACACGCCCACTTGGCAGTTGTCGATCTTTCCCAACCGTCCGCACCATTGTCGCTGCACGCCGACCGACTCGGTTCCCTTTTTGGGAAACGCCGAGGGATCGAACACCAGCACGCCGTCGGCCCGTCCCAACGCAGCGCCGACCTGCCGCACCAGTTCACCCACGAGCGGCCGATGGTCCCACGTATACTGGCCGATAAACTTCTGCAGCATCTGTCGGTCTTGGTCGTGATGGTACGCAATCGACTCCACGTTCTTGCGCTCCACCTGCGACGCCAGACCGGCCACGTACCGCTGAGCCAGCGTTCGCTGCCTGCTCCGGACCAGGAGCTCTGCGAATGGTTCCACGAACCGCTCCAGCCGTGCCAGCATCCCTTGATACTGCTCGGGCTCCACCACCGCGTCGTCCAACAACTCCTGCAATCGCACCTGATAACGCCGTTCCATCGACAGCTCCCTTCTCGGCAATCCATGCCGTAAAGGACTATCTACGAAATCAGTTAGATCAAATCAAGAACAGTACACAGTCGAACTAATGAGACTCGTTCAATGCTCGATCGGTTTTACGTTGCTTGTGGCGCGATCGTTCGTTCCAAGCGTGGCCCATGCGCAAGTTGGCCAAGATGGTTCCGATTACTTGGAAGG
>CAZNOE010000747.1:0-272 GCA_964574525.1 uncultured Bifidobacteriaceae bacterium | reverse complement strand
CAGTACACAGTCGAATTAGAAAGACAATATAATTGCCAGACGTGCGAGGATTCGGTGGGGACCGGTGTGATGTCTCCATACAGACCCACGCGCAGTTGAGAATCCCTTTCACGGCTCTCGGCTGTGGCAATGAAGACACAACCTCCGAGAACGATAGGACTGGCGTGTCCAAGGCCCGGAATCGCAGTCTTCCACCTTATATTGGTACCCGTCGCCGCATTCCAAGCGTCCGGCAGATTCTGATCGTCTGACACGCCAGCAGCGCTCCGCCC
>CAZNOE010000746.1:0-3573 GCA_964574525.1 uncultured Bifidobacteriaceae bacterium | reverse complement strand
ACGTTCAACGCCAACAACTACACGATCACCTACAACAACGGCACGCTGACGGTGAACAAGTCTGGGACCAGTGGCAACGTGGCGACCTCGAAGAATCCGGCGCTACCGGGCGAGCAGGTGAATCTCACATTCGCCCTCAGCGCTGTTGCTCCAGGATCAGGCACGCCGGCAGGTACGGTTCAGTTCCGGATTGATGGCGCGCCAGCGGGATCTCCCGTTCCGGTTGTCGCGGGAGTAGCCACCTACAGCACCTCGAGTCTCGCGGCGGGCACGCACACGGTGCTGGCAGAATATCCGGGCGATGCCAATTTCACGGGTACAACCAACACCCTGCCTACAACACTCCTCATCAACACACCTCCCGTTGCCGGCCCGGACACGATAGATCGCTACCCCACGAATGGTGTGAAAGTGGAAATTGCCACCCTGCTCAGCAACGACACGGATGCTGACGGCGATACGGTAGTCTTCCTTGCGGTGAGCGCGGCCAGCGCGAACGGCGGCACGGTTTACATCCAAGGTGATTGGATATACTACGTGGCGCCGCCAGGGAACACGAATGTGGACTTCTTCACCTACCTCATCACCGATGGCCATGGTGCGCTGGTTCCGGGTCTGGTCACCGTGAACCTCAAGTCCGACGGTCCGGCCCTGAATCTAACGATTGCAGATTTGGGCAACGGCTCTTATCGGCTTCGGTTCAGTGGCATCCCGAACCGGTTCTGTATCATTCAATACACACCCACGCTCAATCCACCGGACTGGCGGACGCTGGTGAGCGGAACCAGTGACCCCGTCGGGGTGTTCGAATACACGGATACTCCGCCAGGCGGCACCGTTTCGCGCTGGTATCGTTCGCTGTACCCATAGTGGATTTCAAAACCCGACGGTGCCATCGGGCACATGGATGAATGCAGACCTTAATTCGGTTTCGAAGCAGGGACGGTTGAATACACAGACCGCATCCCGGCGGCCTCTTGGTTTGGGTTGTCCAGGGTCTGGGCATCATGCAAGACCATGCACATAATGCCGAATTAAAGTCGTCCCAATCGCCCTGAAACGTATTGCGGAACGACTTATGCGTGCTAAAATACGACGATAAAATATATGAAAATACGTTCCAACCATGGCGTCAGCGGGCCCTGTGGATGTCACCTCCGCGCTGCCGCTTCGCGTGTTGTCCTGTTTGGGATTGCTTTGATTTGCGCGGTGGCGATTGGCTTTTGGGCTACGAAACCAAAAAAGGAATCGCCAGCCCAATCTTCTGCCGGACCTGTTGAGCAGCCTTCACCGAGGGCTGAATCGCCCCCGACTTCTTCTGTGGTGAAGCCGCCAGCCATGGTTCACCCGGAACTGCCCCCCGCGGCGGCTGCCCCCATCGCGTCCGCCACCGCGATTTCGAATCGGCCCGAGCCATCCGACTCGACGCGGCAGTTGGTGACCAATCTGACCCGGATTGATCTGAGCCACGGCCCGCTCACGCCGCAGCAAGCCGGCGACTGGAAGCAGGCCCTGGAGCAACTGCGCCAGCAAGGGCCGGCCGCAGTGCCGGCTATTCGCGAGTTTTTGGAAAAGAATATTGACGTTGCGTTCGATGCGAACACCGACGGCAAACTGCTGGGTTACCCGACGGCGCGTCAGGCTCTCTTACAAGCAGTGCAAGACATCGGCGGTCCCGAAGCTCTGAACCTCTCGCTCCAGGTGCTGCAGACCACCGGCGAGCCGCGCGAGATTGCGGCGCTGGCCAAGTACCTGGACCAAACCGATCCCGGCAAGTACCGCGAAGAGGCCCTGCGCGCGGCGCGCGAAACATTGGCGCTGGCTCGCGGCGCCGACTGGGACGGGCGCGATGTGAAACCGCTGTTCGAATTGTTGCGGGCTTATGGCGGAGCGGAGGTGCTCCCCGATCTGGAATTCGCCTCAATGCAGTGGAAGTATTACGCCGCGATGACGCTGGCTGAGCTTCCCGATGGGCAGGGGATTCCAACCCTTGTTCGCATGGCGCAGAATGCGGACCACGTTCTTGGAAGAGACGATTTTGTTTTCCACCTGTTAACCCAGGCAGCCGTGCAGAACCGCGATGCCCGGACAGCCTTGATTGAAGAGGCGCGGGCAAATCAAATACCGGAGAATGCCTGGACCCACGTCGGCGCGGCGCTCGCCGGCGAATACATGCAGCTTGGCGGCAGCTTCTTTGACGGCCCCGCCCTCCTGAAAGGCTGGGGCGGAACGGGGTACCTGCTGGAGGCCAATCAGAATTTCGGCAGTCAGCGCCTGCTGGCGGCCTGGCCGCGTGAACAGGTCCAGCAACAACTCGCTTTGGTAAACGAGTTGCTGGGGGTGACCTCAAATGTGGCCGCGACCGGCGTCCTGAACTCCGCCCGCACCGCCTTACTGGCCCGTTTGAACCCGTGAGGAATTCACAGCGTGCTTTCCCAACTCGGAACATGTTCCTGCAAGTCCAGAGGTGGTATCACGCGGGATTTCGGACTGGCCAAGTCGCGTTCGATCGAGTAGTGTCTCCCTCGCTTTATGAAGGCAAATAGGATTATCATTTGTGTCACGGTGCTCTTGACGTTTGGCCGTGTGGCGAACGTGGTTGCTGGGGATGCGACCAATGGAATCGTTCGGCGGTTGCCGGTGCGCCTCAATCCTCCCGCCCCGCAGTCACTGCTGCCGGCGGGGGCCAATTCCGGCGCCAATCCGGCGGCCATTGTAGTCGTGCCGCCTACTCAGGTGATCTCGCAGCCCGCGACCGAGTTGCCAAAGACCGTCATCGCGTGGGATTCAGAAACCAAGGAAACCACCGTCGCCGCTGGCTCACCGGAAGCGCGTTTCACCTTCAGTTTGACCAACATCTCCTCGTCGAATATCATCATTACCGCGGTGCAAACCTCGTGCGGATGCACCGTCCCTCACGGCCTGCCGCAGATGCCCTGGACATTGGTACCGCAGACGAACGCCCAGTTTGATGTCGCTATGAATCTGTTGGGCAAGGCCGGCGTCGTCACCAAAACAGTGACAGTCGTTACCGATCACGGAAACAAGACACTGCTCGTCAATGCTACAATCAAACCGGCGCCGGCCGCGGCCATGGGTGATCGCCAGAAGAACCAGCAAATGGCCCTGGCCGATCGGCAAGCCGTTTTCAAAGGTGATTGCGCGAGTTGTCACGTTGAGCCGGCGAAAGGCAAGAGCGATAAGGATCTTTACGTTGCGGCGTGTGGCATCTGCCATGACGCGGAACACCGCGCTTCGATGGTTCCCGATTTGCACGCGCTCAATTACCCGACCGGCGAGGAAATCTGGAAGAACTGGACTGTGCATGGCAAACCCGGAACTCTGATGCCCGCCTTCTCCATCCCGGAAGGTGGACCCCTGACGGACGATCAGATTGCTTCGCTGGTGAGTTACTTGACCAAGGCCATTCCTTCACGTGTCGCGGCACAATTGCCAAAGTCTCCACCCGCGGCGAATTAACCTCCGGTTACCGCCGGTCAAGAGCAGTGCGCGCGACTGAAGTTGGTTTCTTGCATTGCTAACCGATGCACTTCACTTGCACTGCTGCTGGTT
>CAZNOE010000745.1:0-3575 GCA_964574525.1 uncultured Bifidobacteriaceae bacterium | reverse complement strand
GAACGCGAAGATAAGCCGTTAATGGGACTTCTGCCTGACGTTCTATGACTGTTCCCCATTCCCCCTTTTTCTGGCCAAGAACCCTTCCGCAATTGAGTTATGGGAAGGTTACCAGCCCGGGCTTGCCGTTCCACCCGTTCCAACTGGACGGCGATTTCCAACGCCAGGTTGCGGTCCTCTCTCTTGGGTGGAGTCAAAAGGCAAAGTGCCGGCGGGCGAGAAAGCGGAACGCAGTAGGTCCCAAGTACTGATGGTGGTTGAGAGTTCCGATAGCGAGGAAGAGTGGCGTTGGAACTCCGTGTTTCGCCTGCTTTTCAGGAGGGATCTGTAGGATTTTCGCATCAATCCGCTTTGGTAATAATCACGAGGGTTCGATTCCCTTCACCCGCTCCAACTTTGTTTTGGAGCCGCTCCTCAGCCGCAATAGCGTTGCCCCTCGGACCCCCGGCTTGTCTGAAAGTGTGTTTCCATTACGATGCGCCACGGAAACTCGAAGGCATCTTGAATTGAAAACGGCTCTTACCAGTTGCTTCGTCGCGGCATTGCTGGCCTCGTCGTGCTCAATTTCGTTCGCGGCCGTTTACAATTTGAAAGTTGTCACGGACGCGTCGCCGAATTATTCGGACATGCCCAGCATGATTCGGAGCATCACGGCCGGGTGGAAGACCCCCGAAGAAAAGTGCTGGGCGGTGTTTTACTGGAATCATATCGCCCGCCGGCAAACGGCGCCGATGAATCTGCATGGCATGGCGCTCACCGATCCGATCCGGCAGTTCAACGATTACGGCTACACGATGTGCAGCACGATCTCGGGGATCAATTGTTCGATCTGGGACGCGATGGGGCTGAAGGCCAAATACTGGGACATCAGCAACCACACCGTTCCCGAAGTCGAGTTCGGCGGCCGCTGGCACATGTATGACAACAGCATGACGGCGCTCTACACCTTGTGCGATGGCAGGACGCTGGCAGGTGTGGCCGACATCGGCGCGCCCGGTGCGTGCGCGGCATCCGGCGGCAAGACCGAGCCGGGTCACATCGCAAAGTATCATTGTCTGATGGCCACCAGCCCGCGCGGATTTCTGAGCGGCGCCGACACGATTCGCGGGCTCGACGAGGAATACCGCTGTTTCAATCCGAACGGGCTGAAGTATCGCTCCTACTTTTACGACTGGGATCGCGGCCATCGTTACATTCTCAACCTGCGCGACGGCGAAAGCTACACGCGCTACTACCATAGCCTCGGCAAATCGGCGGAATTCTTCGTGCCAAACAATGGCAAAGACCCGGAAGCGGCCAACACGCGTTATCACATTCGTGGCAATGGCGTTTGGAAATACAAACCCGCCCTGACATCGAAAACGCGAACGGGCGAAGTCGTTTTCAAAATTGATGGAGCCAATGTGATCACGGCGTTGAAGATTCACGCAAATCTCCTGCGGAAAAACGCGGGCGACCTGGCGAGTGTTTCGGTGAGCACCGTCAACGGTTTGTCGTGGCAGGAAATCTGGCGCGGCGACTCACTTGGAGAACAGACGCTGGATCGCCAACTCGTGCAGGAAGTGAACGGAGCTTACGAAGTGCTGGTGAAATTTACGTTGCGGGGAAAAGCAAGCGCTGACGACGCGCAACTTCGAAAAGTCGAGTTCGAGACGACGACCATGCTCAACAGCAAGACTCAACCGAAACTCGCATTCGGCAAGAACACAATTTACGCCGGCGCGGGCGACCAGACCGAATCAATCGTGTGCTGGCCCGACTTGCAAGGCGCGAACCATAAGCCTTGGGTCGTCGAAGAGAAAAACATTGCCACGCGATCGAAACATCCCGGTTACATGGGCGTAATGCACGCCGCGAAACCAAACGAGGAGGCTTACGTGGTGTTCCGTCTTGATGCGCCGCGCGACATCACGCGACTCAACTACGGCGGGCGGCTCTACAACCGGGCGACCAAATCGCACATTGATTTCGGGCATTCCTTTGACGGCGGCAAGACCTGGACGCGCTCCTACTCGCTGACGAACACGGCGCAGCCCTGGGATGTGATCCATTACGAAACCATCGAGAGTATTCCGCCCGGCACGCGTTCGGCGCTGTTCAAGTATTCATTCAACAGTTCGGCCGCCGGCAGCGACGCGTGCAGCCTTTATGCCCTCCGGATGGAAGTGAATCACCAGGTCGCGGACGCAACGTTTCAGCCGATAAACGTGACGTTCAACTGGAGTGAACGCCAGGCGGACTACTCACTCGTTGAGCGCAGCCACACGGAGCACATCACGCAACTGCCGCATCGCTACACCATCAACGTCGGCGGGACGGACCATCCGGTGATGAACTTGTTGCGCGTAGCGGGTCGGGACGCGTTGCCCGCCGCGCAGCCGGGTTACTCCGACGGCAAAGATGTCGGCGGCGAAAAATTCATTTCGCGCTGGGTGACATACGGAACGAATCTCGCCCGCGGAAAGCCGTACACCGTTTCGGCGCCGTCGAACAATCAATGGGGCGCTGGCGATCCGGATGGCAAGCGGTTGACCGATGGCATCGTCGGGCCGCCCTATCCCGGCGGCATAGCCCCATCGTTTGCGTCAGGCTGGCAGAAAGGCCAGCAGCCGGAGATCACGGCAGACCTTGGTGAGACGAAAACGTGCGGCGGGTTTCGCATCCAACTTGGCGCCGGCTGGCCGTGGTGGGACGCGCTGAAAGGCGAGTTCAAGGACAGGGTCGAGCTGTTGAGTTCGACCGACGGAAAGAATTTTGCCAGCCACGGCTTCTTCGATTTGAACCTCAGGTGGAGGGACCTTCCGGCGAATCATTTCTGGCCGGACGAAGAAGTGATCGCGGCGCACGTGTTCGAACTCATTCCACCACAGCCCGTCGTCGCGCGCTACGTCCGGTTCAAAATCACGCCGGCGCGGATGCTCACCGTGAGCGAAGTCGAAGTGCTCGATTCCATCCGCTACACGCCGTTCGACCTGCGAGTCACCTTGCCGGACGAGCGGCTCGGACAATTTTAGCTTCGAGCCAGCGAGCGCGATTTACTCAAAAACCGTCTCAGCGAAATCCATTCGGTAAATCATCCCCTCGTAGCCGACGAGATATAGCTCGCCGTTCGCGCCGCAGCCGAACGATACGATGCGCTGCGGCGCGGTGCCGATTTCGCGGACGGTTTTCAACACGCGGTTCTCCTGCGTGAGGCCGAAGATGCGGCGCGATTCGTAGTCGCCGAAAACATAGACGCCGTAGAATGAGGAGCGCGGGTTTGCGCGATAGACGTAACCGCCCGTGACCGACGGCTCGAATTTCCGCGCGTAGGCGAACACAGGCGGCACGTAGTTCTCGCCATTTCGACGATAATGATTCGAGAAGCGCTCGAAGCCTTCATAGACGTTCCAGCCGTAGTTCTCTCCGCGCCGGACGATGTCCACCTCTTCGTAGCGGTCCTGTCCCACGTCGCCCACCCATAGGTCGTGCGTCACTGGATCAAAGGAAAACCGCCACGGTTCGCGAAAGCCATACGCCCACAGCTCCGGCAGCAAATCCACGCGGCCCACGAACGGATTGTCGGGCGGGATGGC
>CAZNOE010000744.1:0-3585 GCA_964574525.1 uncultured Bifidobacteriaceae bacterium | reverse complement strand
GAATCGAACCCGTCTTTCAGCCTTGAGAGGGCCGTGTCCTAACCGATAGACGAACGCGCCATACGCAACAGCAAGGATGCTATCGGCGCTGCCGGAGATGTCAACGCTGCGGCCAATTTGGAACGCGGCCCAAGCCATCCCTTGATCAACTCAGACGGATTTCGTAGGAAACAATCCAGATGTCAATCTGCCGAAAGCGCTCCTTCAACAGTGCTTTGAACCGTTGAAAGAAAGCGGCGTTCTCCGGCGTATCTTCCACGTCAACGAAGAGGCGGACGTTGTTTTCTTCGAACCATTGCCCCTCGTGAAGCCAGATACCGCGGAACGTCTCAGGGAAAAAGCTGACGGCGCCAAGCTGGACCGCCAAGTCGCGGTTGGTGGCCAGATATTTTTCTGGCTCGACGGCGGTGCCGTCGTTATACCGGGTGGGCAAGATGATCTCGTAGCGTCTGAACGACATCGTCTTGGTTCAGATGTTGCACGACCTTGTAGGGGATGTGTTGCGAATCCAGCCACGCCAGCGCCAGATCGGGCACAATGAACGTGCCATCGCGCAAACCGGTGATCCGCCCGCGCTGCATGATCCCGTGCAGTGCCTTGGCTGCGTCCGCGTCAGAAGCAAATTCGATCTTCGCGAATCTCATCACAGCGGAACTTTACTTAAGTCATCAAGAATGGTCAATTTCCCTTTCACCAGCAACCGGAAATTTGGGCATGGCAGAGGGTCAGACGGCGGCTTCGGCAATGAAGGCGTCCAGCGCCGGGCTTTCTGATTCCAACGATTCGCGGCCAAATGTTTCGATGTGAAAACGGATAGCACTTTGGACATCGTGCAACGCTTCATCGAAAGTATCACCCTGACCCACGACGACGCCTTGAACGCCCACCGGGTAGGCCACGTAACCGTCAGCGTGCTTTTTCGATGATGATTTTCATGCGGTCAGGATAACGTCGGGATGGGCCAACGCAAGCGGGTTGTTCTCGCGCAGGAAGGTAACGAAAAAGCCCCGGATTGCTCCGGGGCGTGATTGGAAAAAACTCAAGTCTTACTTGTGGCAGCGGACGAGCAGCAGGGAGTTAATGGTTGAGAGTTGAGAGTTGAGCGCATGGGATCGCCGGGGCGCTTTTCTAATCTTCAGGCGGGAACCTGCAGGGCACTGGTTGCCGGCCATGCTTCCGGTAGGTTTGGAAATCCTGGCGGTCTATTGTGAACACCATCGCGTCCTGGTCCAATTCCGTCATGCGCACCAGGCACGCATCGGCCAAATCCATTTCGCGATCCCGATATTTGTTGAGCAACGCCACCAGTCGCTCGGCTTCGGATTCAGCGGCGAACCGCACGCGCAAATCACCGGACACTACCAATTTCATGACCAGTTGCGGTGCGCCGGTCAAGTGCGCCGTTTCCGCCAGGACCGCTTCGCACGTCAGCCACGGTGCGTGCTTCGGAAAAATTTCAGCCGCCCACGCATGATAGGGATCGTTGCGGTCCAGAAGTGCTTTGATCAATCCGGTGTCGGCTACCGCCTGCATCTCATCACCTGTTTAACCCGTTCGTTGGTTGCGGGAATGCCATCGCCATCCACGCTGCCAATCAAATCGGCTGAAGCAAACTTGTGGCGGTGCTCGTTCTGGGGTTCGACCGGTTCGACGCGGACTTTCGTGCCGTCCGGCCAGCGGGCCTCCGGGGGCAACTTGACTATTCGGCCTTCAACTGTTCCGGTATAACTCATACGCTCGCTGACATTATCTCCGCTCCTGCCGCGGCGCAAGCGCTCGTGCGGTACAACAAAAAAGCCCCGGATTGCTCCGGGGCGTGATTGAAAAACTCAGAGTCTTACTTGCGGCGACGGAAGAGCAGCAAGGCAGCGGCGCCCAGACCCGCCAGCGCGAACGTGGAGGGCTCAGGAACAAGACTGACTTGGAAACCCGGAAACACAGTGGAGTTGATGGGCGTTGGGGATGCGGTCACATTGACTGTGAACAGGCCCGACGCTCCTTTGTTCCCGGTTGCAGCAGCATACGCGGCATTACCTGCACCTACGCTATACCACGCCCAAGTCTGCATCGTGAATGTGCCAGGAGCCCCAACATTTGCAACTGTGCCGGCGTCAAAGAAGCCGGAAAAAGTTGAAAGGGGACCTGTGTTTGCGAGGAAGGCTGCGCCGGTGAATATAGCCGAATTCGTTGGGTTGGCAGCATTGAACAAGTCCTGAGTCGCGAACGTGCCAGCTGCCCAGCGCAACTGTACCGAGTACTTGTCGCCGCCAATACCCTGACCGGCGAGGCCCCCAACGGCACCCATATTCTGGGCGGCAATGGTGATCGCGTCGGCTGGAGCGAATGTTGATTGATTGTTGAAACCAACCCGCCCTTGGCCGTACATCGTGGCAACGGAGAGGAAGGCGGCTGTCAGTGAGAGGAGTAGTTTTTTCATGTTTGTTGCTTAGGTCTGATTGTTGTTTCGAGTTTCTGGTACTTTGTTATTGAACTGTAAAGTTACGAACCCAATCATAGGCCGTACCGTTCTTCAGGAAGAATCCGTCACCCGGCGCAAAGGACGGCTCGCCGGCGCCACTCCAGCCAATCGGGGTTTTGGAGGAAACCACGAAGTCTTGTAAGCCAGTACTCCACTTCTGCACTTGAGCTCCGGCTACGGGCACGAGATTGACGGCAGTCGCAGTCCCGGAATCGGGAACCAGGTTGCCGATGAGGTTGAAGTTCACCACCGTCTTATTCGTCAAGCTGCCTTGAAGCACCTCACCCACGTATGTGTTCGTGTAGTCACCAGCGGTGTTGATCTTTACAAACACACCTTTCCCGGGCACGATGGGAACAGCGGCGTTAACACCCCAACCAGAACCGACGGGCGTTTTGGAGTAAGGGACAAAGTCCTGCAGAGTAGTGTCCCATACCTGAACCGAGCTGCCAACAGGCAACCCAGTGGTCGGGCCACCGAAAATGCCAAACAGCGAGTTGCTGCTCGTAGTAAGCGGACTTGCAGTAGCGGTGAACAGGCCACCCCCTTTAAACGTATAATTCACATATCCGACCACGTTTAAGGAATAAACGTTTGATTGCGCCATGGAGGAGGCGAGACCTGCGGCCAGCATCGCGGCCGCGGCGAGTAGTGTTTTTGTTCTCATGTTGTTTTGTATTTGTATGTTACCGTGTGTGGCCAAACTATTGCAAAGGCGCAAGGGGGTGTCAACGAGTTTTTTGGTTTTTTTTTGAACATTTTTTGCCACGCCCAAAACCCGCAGGTTCGACGGCGGGAAGTCTCCGCTGAGACGCTCGAAACTGGACAGAATTGCCTGAAAAACGGCCAGATTTCAGCAATCTGTGCGCAGAGGACCTATAACGCGCCTTGCTTGCAGGTTTTGGTCGGGATCGTCGTCGGTCAATCTTTGCAAAGCGGTGCGCAGCGGATTGACGCGCTCTACCTTGCGGTCGGCGCATTCGTTCGCGCCGCGAGAGCCATCCCATTCAGCGGGAAGTTGGTTGATTCCAGCCAATGGGCCAAAGCGATTAGTTCGAGACCTGTCAAGCCGACCGCTCCCTGGCGAACAAGCGCGAGCCGGTTGG
>CAZNOE010000743.1:1387-3596 GCA_964574525.1 uncultured Bifidobacteriaceae bacterium | reverse complement strand
GTGGCGGGATCGTTGTCCGCGATGGTCACGACCGCGTTACTCGGCGAACCGATGGCGTAGGTCCGTGGCCCATCGGGCAGCGCCAGGCGCAACTCTACCGTCTCTACCGCCTCCACCAGCACATCGTCTATCGGCACCAGAATTATCTGGGCGGACTTCAAGCCCGCGGGCACCGTCACCCGGTTGCTCAGCGTCACATAATCAACTCCGTTGGAGGCGGTGCCGCTGATCTGGTAATAAACCTGGAGCGTGTTGTTCGTGCTGCCATCGCGAAACACGGTGAATGTGCCACGATTGTCTGGCTCGGCGGCATTGTGATCAGTGGCAATGATCGTGACAACCGGCAAGGTCGTCTCCCCTTGGACGCGGATATGCACTGGCGGCGAAACCGCGGTGGCGCCGTGATCGTCCGTCACCTTGGCGGTCAAATTATACTCTCCCGCGGGCGCGTTGGTCCAAATGAAGCGGAACACCGCCTCGTGCGGCGGACCCGGATCCAAGAGTTGCCCGTTGCCGAGTTTGTTCGTGCCGGCGAAAAACTCCACGGACGCAGCCGCCGCAATTCCGTCCGGGTCATGCACCGAGGCCATGAGAAAGATGGTCGCGGGCGCGGTGAAGGTGGCGCCGTTCGTCGGACTGACGATGGTGATTGTTGGCGGCTGATTGGTCGGCGGAGGATCGTTGTCATAAATGCTGACGACCGCGTTGCTTGGCGAACCGATGGCGTAGGTCGGTGGCCCATCGGGCAGCGCCAAGCGCAACTCGACCGTCTCTACCGCCTCCACCAGCGCATCGTCTATCGGCACAACGGTGATTTGAGCGGACTTTGCCCCGGCCGGCAGAGTCACGCGATTGCTCAGCGTTAAGTAGTCCACTCCGTTCGACGCCGAACCGCGGATCAAATAAACCACGTTCAGCGAATTGTTCGTGCTGCCATCACGGTAAACAGTGAATGTTCCCCGATTATCCGGCTCGGCGGCATTCGGGTCGGTGGCAATAACGGTTACGACCGGAAGATTCGCCGTGCCTTGGACCCGGATATGCACCGGAGGCGAAACCGCGGTTGCCCCATGATCGTCGGTGACTTTGGCTGTCAAATTATATTCGCCCGGCGGCACGTTGGTCCAATAAAAGCGGAATACAGCGTCGTGCAGCGGGCCGGGATCGAAGATGTATCCGTTGCCGAGTTTGTTCGTGCCAGCAAAAAACTCCACGGTTGCGGCCCACGCAATCCCGTCCGGGTCATGCACCGACGCCAGCACAAGAATATTGGCCGGCGCGGTGAATGCGCTATTGTTCGTCGGGCTGATAATGCTGATCGTTGGAGGTTGGTTGGTCGGCGGCGGATCGTTGTCATAGATACTGACGACCGCGTTGCTTGGCGAGCCGATGCTGTAGGTCGGCGGCGGGAGGATCGGCGCAAGGCGAATTTCAACTCTCTCCAATCCTTCCACCAAACGATCGTCAATGGGTACAACGGAAATTTGGACTGACCTCACGCCCGCCGGCACAGTCACCGAGTTGCTCAGCGTCACATAATCCACCCCGTTGGAGGCCGTGCCGCCGATTAGATAATAAACGCGAAGTGTGTTGTTCGTGCTGCCGTCGCGGGACACGGTGAACGTGCCCGGATCGTTTGGTTCAGCGGCGTTCGGATCCGTGGCAGTGATGCGGACGACTGGCAAGTTGTCCGCCCCGTTGACGCGAATATGCACCGGAGCGGAAACGGCAGTTGCGCGATGATCGTCGGTGACCTTGGCCGTCAAATCATATTCGCCCGGCGGCACGTTGGTCCAATAAAGGAGGAACGCAGCGTCGTGCGGCGGACCGGGATCGAAGGGTTGCCCATTGCCGAGTTTGTTTGTGCCGGCGAAAAACTCCACCGTTGCCGCGGCCGCAATTCCATCCGGGTCATGGACCGACGCTATAAGGAAAATGTTCGTCGGCGCGGTGAAGGTGGCGCCGCTCGCCGGGCTGATAATGCTGATCGTCGGCGGTTGGTTCGTCGGGAGGACCTGGTTGAGTTCGAAAGCTCCGATATCCGCGCGCGCCCCGAATGGTCGCGGCACACCGCGTTGATCCGTGGCCGGGAAGATTATTTCGTTGCCTGCGTCAATCGCCGGGCTGCCTGCCAGCAGGGCGCGTGTCTGCGTTGGACCGCCGTTGCTGGCGAGCGACCCAAGCTTCAACGCGTCAGCACCCAGTCCAA
>CAZNOE010000743.1:0-1287 GCA_964574525.1 uncultured Bifidobacteriaceae bacterium | reverse complement strand
GGACCGCCGTTGCTGGCGAGCGACCCAAGCTTCAACGCGTCAGCACCCAGTCCAAAATGGTCCCCCGCGCCGGCGACGATGCTGTTGCCGGCGATCACGCCAAACAGATTGTGGCCGGCGGAATTGATGACGCCGCTGTTGTCAATGTCCTCGGCGGCAGACGAATTGCCGGCCACGATTGAGTCGCGAATTGTGATTTGCCCGGTGTTGTAGGGCTGGAAGCCATTGTTGTATATGCCCGCTCCTTCTGTGGCTGAATTGCCCGTGATCGTGCAATTGCGAATGGTCGTGCCCCGCGACAACGCATCCACGTGCAAACCGCCGCCGGTACCGCCGGAACTGTTGCCGCTGAACGTTGAATTGACGACGTCCAGCGCGCCGTAATTGTAGATGCCGCCGCCCTGGGCATTCACGCCGGCGACCGAGTTTCCGCTGAACGTGCAGCGCGCCACATGGCCTGTGCCGAAGTAATCCACGTGCAGGCCGCCGCCGCGACTGTATGTCCCGGCGCCTCTGTTCTCGCGAAAAGTGGAATCATTGATCGCTGCTTCGCCAAAAACGTAAATGCCGCCGCCCTCGCCTTCCGCCGTGACGTTGTTCGCAAAAACACAACGGTTCACTGTCAACGCGGCTGCGTAGGCGTTGTATAAACCTGCGCCCCGGCCGTTCGCGGCGCTCCGGTTGCCGCTGACGATACAATCGTTCAGAGTCAGAGAACCTCTGTTCAGAATCCCACCGCCATCGTGATCGCTGCCGGTGACAAATCCATTGCGAATAGTCAGGCCGGAGATGGTCACCGCACCGCCTTCAACGCGCAGCACGCGAAACGCCGGAGTGGCATCCGCTGCGCTCCGTTGGACCGTCAAGTGGTCGGCACCGGGACCGGAGATTGCCAGCGAACCGTTGATCACCAATTCTCCACTGGTGAGAGTGATCGTGCCGGTCACGGCGAAATCAACGTTGCCGCCCGCGGCAATCGCGGCGCGCAACGAACCGGGGCCGTTATCATTGAGCGTCGTCACCGTAACGGCCGACAATCGCGGGACGGCAAGCATCGTTACCAACGCGAGCATGGAGCAGAGTTTTTTCATGGAATTTCCCGGGCTGAAGGATTTAGAATGCTGGCTTTCTCACAAAAGTGAATTGCCTGTCTGCGCCTTTCGCTGACGGTATCGTTTTCAGCGATACCCACCTGAAGGTCAAGCTTGGAGCGCGTCCAGCTTGGTTTTACCCCAATCGAGCCGGTTCGGGAAGTGTGCGTTTGAATGCACACTCGCGCTGTGCGCA
>CAZNOE010000742.1:0-3597 GCA_964574525.1 uncultured Bifidobacteriaceae bacterium | reverse complement strand
GCAACCTGCGCGTCGTCGCCCTCACCGACGCCATCGGCCAGGTCACGACGCTGACTTACGGCAACACCAACGACATTTACAAGATCACGCGCGTGACGGATCCCTTTGGGCGGTTCGCGGACTTCGCCTACGATTCTTTGGGCCGGTTGACGAACATCACCGATGTCATCGGGTTGAATTCGAGGTTTGTCTATGAAGGCACGGGCGACTTCATCAACTCGCTGATCACGCCGTACGGCACGAACACGTTCACAGCGGGGCAGATCCTCGGCGGGCCAGTGACCGGTCTCTTCCGCTCCCTGGAAACCGTTTATGCGGATGGCAGCCGGGACCGGGTGGAGTTCAATCAAGCGACCAACACCGGTATCCCGAACTCCGATCCCATAGCCTCGGTCCCGGTAGGTATGTCTCCGGATAATATGCTCCTGTATGGCCGCAACACGTTTTACTGGAGCCGAACCGCGTGCGCCAGCAGCTATGGCGATTACAAGAAGGCGAAGATATACCACTGGCTGCACACAGCCGACGGGAGTTCCACCGCAGGCATCTTCACCAGCACGAAGGAAGCGCTCGAGGGTCGCGTCTGGTACGATTACGAGGGCCAACCCGGCACCGACTTCGTCGGTCCCAGCAACCGGCCCCGGCACGTCGGCCGCGTGCTCGAGGACGGAACGACCCAGCTTTACACCTACGCCTACGACGGATTCGGCCACGTGACCAATTCGGTTGATCCCCTCGGACGGACGTTCAGCTACCTGTATGCGAGCAACGGGATTGACCTGCTGGAAGTCCGCCAGACCCGGGCTGGGAACAACGAATTGCTCTCCCGCATGACCTACAACGCCCAACACCTGCCGCTCACCACGCTTGACGCCGCTGGCCAGACCAACAGGTTTACCTACAACGCGCGCGGGCAACGGCTCACCGAAACCAATCCCAAAGGCGAAACGACCGCTTACACCTACGATACCAACCGCTATCTCATTGCGGTGGACGGGCCGCTGTCGGGAACAAACGATGTGACCACGGCCACGTATGATTCGTTTGGCCGGATGCGGACCAAGACCGACGAGAGCGGTTACACGCTGACGTTCGATCACGACAACATGGATCGCCTGACCAAAATCACCCATCCCGATTCCACCTTTGAGCAGTTCACCTACGACCGTCTGGACGTGGCCGCCGTCCGGGATCGCGCCGGACGGCAGACACTGTTCGAGTTCGACAACGTGCGGCAGATGAAAAAGGGGACCGATCCGTTGGGACGGGTGACGCTCTTCGAGTGGTGCCGGTGCGGAAGCATCAAAAGCCTGACTGATCCAATGGGCCGCACGACGACGTGGCTGACCGATGTTCAGAGCCGCCCCGTCGCCAAGCAATACGGGGACGGTTCCCAAGTCACGTATCTTTACGAGAACGCCAGCAGTCGCTTGCGCCAGAGAATTGACGAAAAACAACAGGTCACCCAGTTCACGTATAATCGCGACGACACGCTCAAGTCCGTCGCGTATGCCAACAGCGTCGTTCCGACTCCGGGCGTCAGCTACACCTACGATGCGAATTACAATCGCCGCATCTCAATGACCGATGGCACCGGAAGCACGCTGTATTCATACAATCCCATCACCGGCACTCCGACATTGGGCGCCGGTCAATTGGCGAATGTGGATGGCCCGCTGCCCGACGACACGATTAACTACGCCTACGATGAACTGGGCCGGCGCATTTCGACTGCCATCAACGGGGTCGCCTCGATGATGACTTACGATGCCGCCGGGCGCGTCGCGAGCGCGACCAACGCGCTCGGCACTTTTGGTTATGCCTACGACGGTAGTTCCGGGCGGCTGGTGACCAACACGTTCCCGAACGGCCTGATTGAAGAGCGGAGCTACGGGAACAATCTCCAGGATCGGACGCTCCAGCGCATCACGCACAAGGTGGGCGCGACTCCCGTTTCTGAATTCCTCTATGGCCGCGATATTCTTGCGAATCGGATCACGACCTGGTCTCAGCAGGGTGGGGCAACGGCACCTTCCATTTCCACCTTCGGCTACGACGCCGCTGATCAATTGCTTTCCGCGACCGTCACGAATGCCGGTGCGCTGGTGAACACATTTGCCTACAACTACGACCCGGTTGCCAATCGCCTCACGGAGCAGATCGGCACATCAAACTACACCGCCACTTACAACGCCCTGAATCAGATCAGCACCACTACCGCGCCCGGTGCCTCGCGCACCAACGAATGGGATGCCAAAGATCGTCTTGTCGCCGTCAACGCCGGAAATCAGCGGACCGAGTTCAAGTACGACGGCATGGACCGGATGGTGGGCATTCGGCAATTGACCAACGGCTCCGAAGCCTCCTTCCGCCGCTTTCTCTGGTGCGATGACGAGATTTGCGAGGAACGCGATGCCGCCGGCGCGGTCACGAAACGCTTCTTCGAACAAGGGATGAAAGTGGAAGCTGGCCCGGTTACCGGTGCATACTTCTACACGCGAGACCATTTAGGTTCCATCCGCGAACTGGCTGACGACGGCGGCAATGTGCGCGCGCGTTACAATTATGATCCTTACGGCCGCCGAACCCAGTTGACCGGCGACGTCGAGGCGGATTTTGGCTTCACCGGAATCTTCTTCGCGAGCGAGGCCCGGCTGGGCATCACCCGATACCGATCCTACGATCCCGAACTGGGGCGCTGGCAATCACGTGATCCGCTACGGAATGCGGAAGTGAAGGAGAGACCGAACTTGTACGCCTACGTCCGCGACAACCCGATCAATCTGGTGGACCCGCTTGGATTGTGCTGTGAGAAGCAAGCCTACGATATCGATGTGGCTCTATGGCATGCGCGGCAGGTTTGCAACGCGGCGCAAAAAAGCGCGGACTATGAATGCTCGCAACACCGTCTCGCGCACGAGCCAGATGCGGACTATATCTGCGAAAGGCTTTACGTGTTTAAGGATAGGACATGTAGAGATGCGCAACGGCTCGTCGATTGGGCTGTCCAAGCCTTCATAGAATGTGTGCAGAACGGATGCGGCGACAAACCGTGCCCAAAGCCTCCCCGTTGCAATTTCCCCCAGAGGTACGGCGCCATTTTAGGAGCCCCGGCCAGTGGCGGGCTGAGTCTCACTCTGTGTTATTGAAGGTTGACCCAATGATTTTTGCTTTCGTCAACTTCTACTCAAAGTTCTCCCGCGCGAGAGCGTGGACAAAGAATTCGGTCCTCGGAGCACGCGCCCTACCCGACAGGTCAGTTCATCGCCGCATTGCCCGGTCGTAGCCTGTGGGATTCTCTTTACATCGGCGGCGCTTGTTCTTCTGCTCACCACGTTTGCCCACGCCCAGGACTCGCAATTCGTTTTCGACGCCAACGGAAATCTCCTCGTGCAAATGGCGGAAACCAGCGCGCCGCCGCAAATCATCGGCCAGCCGCAAAACCGAGTCGTCATGCCGGGCGAAGCAACGTCGTTCTTCGTCGTGGCGGCGGACACGCGGGCGCTCGCCTACCAATGGCGCTTCAACGGGGCGAACATTGGCGGCGCGACCAACGACGCCTTGCTCCTGCAAAACGTCAGCACGAACAACGAAGGC
>CAZNOE010000741.1:0-3598 GCA_964574525.1 uncultured Bifidobacteriaceae bacterium | reverse complement strand
GCCATCGCCTTGTCGAGCGCGGCAAACAATTGATTCATCGTCGCCTCGGTTTCGTCGCCCATGTTGGAAATGCGGAAGGTCGTGCCTTTGATTTTTCCGTAGCCGCCGTCAATGAGAAAGCCCTGGTCCTTCGTGAGCTTTTGCAATTTCGCCACGTCCACGGTGCGGCCACCGTTGGCTCGCGCGCCGTTGTTGATGCAAGTGAGCGTGATGGATTCGAATCCTGTTTCCGGGAACAGCGTGAAACCGTGGCGCGCCGCCCAATCGCGCGTCATCTGGTTGGTCTTGCGATGGCGGGTGTAGCGATTCTCCAGACCTTCAGCGAAGAATTCGTCCATCTTTGAACTCAGCGCGTAAGTGTGCGCGATGCTCGGCGTGCTGGGCGTCATGCTCTGCTCGGCGTTCTTCTGGAACTCGACGAAGTCGAAATAATACCCGCGGTCTTTGGCCGTCGCCGATTTTGCGAGCGCAGCGGGCGAACAAACGAACACGGCAAAGCCCGGCGGCATCGCGAACGCCTTTTGCGTCCCGGCCAGCAGAACATCGATGCCCAATTCGTCGAACTTCAACGGCACGGCGCTCATGGAGCTGACTGAGTCCACGATGAACATCACGTCGGGATATTTTTTCTTGAGCGCGGCGATGTCCGCGAGCGGACTCATCACGCCGGTCGAGGTTTCGTTGTGGATGAGCGTGAGCGCGTCGAACTGGCCGGTGGCGAGTTTCTTATCCACATCCTCGGCGCGGATGGGCGAACCCCACGGCACTTGCAGCGCCTCAGCGTCTTTCCCGCAGCGCTTTGACACGTCGAGCCACTTGTCCGAGAACGCGCCGCACATGCAGTTCAAAACCTTTTTTGCGACAAGATTGCGGATCGCACCTTCCATGATGCCCCACGCGCTGGAGGTGGAGAGATACACGAGCTGCTTCGTCGAAAACAATTGCTGCAACTGTGGCTGGATTTTCGCGTAGAGGTCCTTGAAGCCCTGACCGCGATGGCCAATCATCGGCGAGCAAAACGCCTTGAAGGTTTTCTCGCTGACTTCGACCGGTCCCGGAATGTGTAATTTCACGTGTCCCATAGGGCGCGGAATTTTTCACAATGCACGCGGCAAGGCAAGAAAGGACGCAAAAACGAAAAAGCCACCATCAAATGCCTTCGCCTTTGCGAACTCTGCGTGAGTGTTTCATTTCCGCACGTACCCATTCGCACGAAACCACTCCACAGCATCGGCGAGTGCTCGCTTGGGGGGCGTTTGCGGCAGACCAAGTTCGCGGATCGCTTTGGCGGGATTGAAAAACATTTTGTATTTCGCCATGCGCACGCCGGCCAGCGGAGCTTTTGGTGGCTTGCCAGTAAGATCGGCGATGGCTTCGTTGGCGTGAGCCGCCGCGAGCGCGACCCAATACGGTATCCGCGCGCGTGGCGCCCTGACGCCGGTGATTTCTTCCAACACCGCGAACGCTTCGCGCATCGTCCAGTTACCGTTCGCGTGGCCGAGAATGTAACGCTCGCCGATGCGCCCCTCCTCCGCTGCGCGGATGTGGCCCACGACGACATCGCGGACGTGAACCCAGTTCAGACCCGTGTCCAGATACGCCGGCATCGCGCGATTCAGAAAATCCACGATGACCTGGCCCGTGGGCGTGGGTTTCACGTCGCGTGGGCCGACGGGCGCGCTCGGATTCACGATGACGACGGGCACGCCGCTGCGCGCCAATTCAACCGCGACACATTCCGCCTGCCACTTGGAACGTTTATAGTGGTTGCTCATCTGCGCTTCGGAGACGGGCGCGGTTTCGTCCGTGGGCGTGACCTGGCCATTGACCTCCTTCGGCAGACCGATGCAACCGACAGTGCTGGTGTAAACGACGCGTGAACAGCCGGCCTGCGCCGCCGCTTCGATCACATTGCGCGTGCCGGCGACGTTCGCGGCGTACATCGGTGCGTAATCGCTCAGCCAAAGGTGATAGCTTGCCGCGACGTGGAAGCACCAATCGCAGCCGCGCATCGCCAGCTTGAGCTTCTCGCGGTCGCTGACATCCCCCGTGACGTGCTCGAAGTCCGCGTGCGCCAACCCGCGCAAATCGCTCGCCGGCCGCAGCAGGGCCTTCACCTGATGGCCCCGCGCGATCAGTTCGTGGACGAGGTTCGAGCCGATGAAGCCCGAGGCGCCCGTTACAAAACATTTCATACGCTACCGATATTCCGACTTCGTTGAACCGGGCGAAAGCCATTTCGGGACACACCCGTCGCCGATCTGGTCCGATTTGCGGCACCGAAATCCAGCCGCGAATAATTTCATCGGGTTGCTTGACACTGGAACGCGCTTTGCAATCATGCGGCGTTGTATGCCGGTAAAAAGTAGTGCGCGAAAAAAGAAGCCGACCCGCCACGAAGCGCGGGAGTTGGATGTGCAAATCCAGTTCATGGAAGGAATCATCCGGCGCGACCCTGAATACGTGGATGCCTTGCAACTGCTGGGCGATCACTACACCCAATGTGGCAAGTATGACCAAAGCTTGCGCGTGGATGAACGGCTCTCGCGCCTTCAGCCGCATGATCCACTCGTCTATTACAACCTCGGCTGCAGCTACTCGCTCAACGACCAGTTCGATCTCGCCGTCGAGGCGCTGGAAAAAGCTCTCAGCCTCGGCTATTGCGATTTCAACTGGCTGGTCAAAGACCCGGACTTGCGCAAACTCCGCAAACATCCGCTTTACCAGCGCATCCAGGCCAAAATCCGCGGGTTGAGAATCAAAGTGAGATAAGGGTGCCGGGTGCGAAGTGCGAGGTGTCAGGTTTTTGTGTCACGCCGACTCTGGAAACCTGATACCTCGCACCTGACACTTGGCACCTTATGAACGTCACCGTCCGCGGACGCACCCGGCATTTTCGCACTGTCGCCTTTGACAAGAACCGCAATGCGGTGTTGCTGATTGAGCAACGCCTGCTGCCCCACAGTTTTGAAATCGTCGCCACGCGTGACTTTCGCGAAACCGCTGCCGCCATACATGACATGATCGTTCGGGGCGCGGGTGCCATTGGTGCCACGGCGGCGTACGGTCTGGCACAAGGCGCTCGCACATTCCGCGGAAGTGACTCAAAGAAATTCTCGCGGCACATCGCCGTCGTTTACGAAACGCTCAAAGCCGCGCGGCCAACCGCGGTTGATCCGGTCAATGCCATGAACCAGGTCCGCCGTGCGATGCGGGCCGGCAAATCGGTTGAACAACAGCAAGCGCTCGCACTGACCGAAGCCGAGGCGTTTGCCAACGAGGATGTGCGCCATTGCGAGGAGATTGGGCGGCATGGGGTGAAGCTGATTCGCGGCGGCATGAACGTGCTGACACATTGCAACGCGGGCTGGCTGGCGTTCGTTGATATTGGGTCAGCAACCGCGCCGATGTACGCCGCGCAGGCCGCTGGAAAAAAGTTTCACGTCTTCTGCGACGAGACGCGGCCACGCTCCCAGGGCGCGACGCTTACAGCGTGGGAACTGGCGCAGCAGGGAATTTCGCATCAGATCATAGCGGATAGCGCCGCCGGCCACTTGATGCAGCGCGGCGAAATTGATCTGGTCATCGTGGGCAGCGA
>CAZNOE010000740.1:0-3598 GCA_964574525.1 uncultured Bifidobacteriaceae bacterium | reverse complement strand
GGTAAAGATGGAAACCCCGATGAGCAGACTTCCCAACCGAAGCGCGCGCCATGACATGACATTCATTCGACGAGCCATAGGGAATCGCACTTGGCTCAAATGAACAAGCAATCTTCCGCCTGCTTCAGGGTGTCGAGACAACCCGGTAATAGCGCGCCGAGATATTCGCTGTTCCTTCGTTGGTGAATGTGAACGGCCCGCGATTGGTTTGCAGCGCTGTCCAACCCGCCAGGTCCACCGACGACTCGACGATGTGGTTGGCGCCCGTCACGCCGTTGACGAAGAACTGGAATTGCCCTGCGGCGAACGCCGGCGATTCGAGTGTCGCCGCCGCCGCGGTGATGATCAGGTTTGCGAGCGTGGTATTGCCGGCGTTGTCCGTGACGGTCAGCCGCGCGTGATAGGTGCCCGGCGCGTCGAACGTTTTTGTCGGGTTCGCGTTGGTCGAAAACGTCCCGTCCTCGAAAGTCCATTGCAGGTCGCGGAGGCTGCCGTCGGGATCGCTGGCGTTGGCGGCGAAGTTCACGACCAGCGGCACGACGCCCCGGGTGACATTCGCCGTCGGCGCGCAAACCGGCGGCTGGCCGGTGACGGTTTTTTTCAGAAACCACGGCGTCGCCGTGGGATCGGTCTTGAAAAACGCGAGCAGTTGCTGCGCGACCTTGGGCACGCCACCGCTGGCCGACGGATGGGTGAAGTCGCTCTCTAAATCCGAACAAAGCCAGGTGAAACCGTCCGAGCGCGCAACCGTACCATCGGCCCAAAGGTAAGGTCCCCACGAAAGATACGGCGCTACGACCGCGCCGTTGGCCGGATCGAAATTGAGCGAGGCCGCGCCGTTGATTTGTTTTTCGATCAACCATTTCACCGAAAAGCCGCTCTCGAAAGAAAACGGCTCGGGGTTCAGCGCGTTGGCGTCGTTGCGATAGGCCCGCGTGCGGCAGGAGACGTAAGCGATCCGCAGGTTCGGATACAGCGCCCGCGCGTTGCGGACAATTCTCTCCAGCGCGACTTGCAAGGCATAGGCGTGATTGGTGAACGCGCCGTAATTGTTCGGCCCGGCGAGCGCCTGCTTGAGCCAGAGGGCCTGCACCTGGTTGGTCGTCGCGCTCGCGTTGTTCAGCCGGGTCAACACATTGTTCCAGGTCGCGGCGCCGGGATTGGTCCAGGTGGTCGCGTCCTGGCCGCCTTGCGCGCCGTCCACGATGATCAGTTGCGGATTCTTGCCCGGGTCGGCGTCGGCGATGGTTTTGAAATTCGCGGTGCCCTTCGAGGCCCATTCCTGCGTGGTGTTGGACATGCCGATGGAGAGCAGGACGATCTTGCCCGTGTTGGTGTTGACGTTGCCCGCGGCGTCGCGCGGCCGAATCTCCTGGGCGATCTGCAATCCTGCGGCTTCATGCGCTGGCGGACGCGCGTTGGCGCCGCCGGGATAAAGTCCGCCGACGAAGTTCGCGTACGTTTTGAAACCGAGTTCGTTCAAAGGCGTGATGCCGGCATTAGTATAGGTGCAATCCCCGCGCGCCGCCGCCACGCCGAAACCAATCGCCCCGGCGAACAACAAAGTCACGACCGCACCGCCTGTCTTGCTCAACGATTTGAGAAAGGCTTCACCCGTCCGCTGCAAACGTTCTTCGAGCCGTTTCGTGCAATCGCAATCGCAGCACGCCCACGGCTCGGTGCCGTTTTCGTGCCGGCAATTCTTGCGATTGTGGGCGTCCGTGACCTTGAGCAATTCGAGGTATTTCTCCCAGTAAGGCCTTTCCTCCGCCAGTGGTGTGGCGCAGAAACAAGTTTCCACCCAGCGCGCAACGCCATCATCGCCGATGCGCGCATGCTGCATGTCGTACGCGTACTCATCTCCCGCGATGGAGCCTTGGCCGAGCGTGCCGTCAGCGATCGCTTTCAGCAGGGCTTTTTCCTGTCCAAGTTTGACCCGAGCTTTGACCAGATAACGCATGGTTCGTGGCGTGAAGATACAACGCTTCGCCCGGTGGGGCGAGCGTCCTCGCGAGCCGGAGGTGGGAGGCTCGTCAGTAGCCTCGCCCCACGGCGCTCTGCTCTTTCGCCGACCGCAACATTTCTCCCAAACGCATGGCCAGGTCTTCGAGGCCCTTCACGTCCTGCCCGTTGGTGAGCAAAGCCACCGCCACCTGTCCTTGCGGGTCATGCAGAAAATAAGTTGTGCCTCCCGTCGCGCCGCCGCTGTGGCCCACCCACAAGCGCCCGTGTTTGTCTTTGCGCGATTTCCAGCCCAGCCCGTAATCGGTGCGGCTGCCGTCCGACAGGATTCCGGGCTGATACATTTGCGCGCACGTCTTCGCGCGCAAAAGTTTTCCCTGATCCAGCGCGATGCAAAAGCGCACCAGGTCCTCCGCCGTTCCCGCGATGCCGCCGCCCGCCCACTTGCAGCTCAAATCAACCTCAGGCGCGGGAACGAAAGCGTCCGCCACGCGGAGGTATTGATGGCAGCGATTCGTTACCGGCTCTTCCAAAAACTCCAGATCGGCGGCGGTCATGCCCGCCGGCCGGAAGATTTTTTCCTTGAGATATTCGCGAAACGATTTACCCGAAGCTTTCTCGACCACCGCCGCGAGGATGTTGTAGCCGTACGAGGAATACTGATATTTCGCACCCGGCTTGAACTCCAGCGGATCGTCTTTGAAAATCCCGAGTGCCTCCTCGACCGACTTGTAACGGCGGTTACTGAGGAATTCCAGTCCCCGGTAATGGCGAATGCCCGAGGTGTGCGTCAGCAGGTGGTACATAGTGATCTCGCCTTCGGGCTTCTGCGGAAAACTCGGGATGTAACGCTGGACCGGCGCATCGAGGGAGACCTTGCCTTGCTCGACCAACTGCATCAACGCCGTGGCCGAAATCGGTTTGGAAATCGAGGCGTAACGATAGATCGTGGCACCGTTGGCCGACGTTTTTCTTTCGAGATCGGCAAAACCAAATCCGTCGGACCAACAAACTTTATTGCTCACACCCACCGCCACCGACAAACCGGGCGTGTGCAGGGACGGGAATGACTGCTCGACCGTTTCTCTGAGGCTCGTCAGCGTCTCCGCGGATTGCGACCACGCGACATGGGCCGCGCAGAGGAGCGCGAAGAGGAGATGGGTTGTCTGGCGATAAGCCTTCAAGTGCGAGGTGCCGGTCATTTCAGTTCCGCCAGCGTGACGTCCACCGTCAGGCCCGTGACCGCTTGTTCGAGCGATTGGCGCAAGCCGCTCACGGTGACGCCGGCCGGCAGCAGCAATTTTGCGCGCGCCTGGAACAGCGGCTCTCCGGACATCGGCGCGCTCGTGCATTCCGTGACGAGTTCCTCCACGTTCACACCCTGGGCGGCGAGGGCGCGGCTGACTTCGCGCACAATGCCGGGCCGGTCCTGCCCGACCACTTCCAGCGAAGCAAGCTGCCGTTCCGCGGACGCGCTCGCAGATTCATCCGCCCGCACCACGACAGTGAGATCGCGCAATTTGGACAACGCCTGTTCCAGCGCCGCGCGACGCTCCGCCGGCACATGCACCCGCAAAATGCCCGCGAACTCGCCGCCCAACCGGCACATGCGGCTCTCCAACCAGTTGCCGCCGTG
>CAZNOE010000739.1:0-3598 GCA_964574525.1 uncultured Bifidobacteriaceae bacterium | reverse complement strand
GTGCCGGATATTCTCCTCCTGGCCCAGGCGGCCGCCGTCAACAACACTCTGGCCGACGCACAGCGCGTTCACGCGGTCCAACTTTTAAGCAACCCGAGGTATGAAGAATCGGGCCAATTGCTCCTCAATTTGCTGGATCTCCGGCAGCCGCAGGCGGTCCAACTGGCGGCCCTGACTACGCTGGCGCGCTTCACCAACTCGCAGGTCGGCGGGGAATTGACGCGCCGCTGGAACACGCTGACCCCGCGTCTGCGCGCCGAGGCGTTGACCGTATTGCTCGCGCGGCCTGACCGCGCCACCGCGCTCTTGCAGGCCATCGAGGCGGGGACGATCCGGCCGGGCGTGCTGGATTCGACGCAGGTCAGATTCCTGAACAATCACCGCGACAAGGCTGTTCACCAGTTCGCGACCAAAGTGCTTGCGGCCAGGCCGGCCAGCACCCGGCAGCAGGTGATTGACACGTTCCTACCCGCACTGAATCTCAAGGGCGATACGGCTCACGGCAAAAAGATTTACGAGGAGCGTTGCATCTCCTGCCATCGTCTTGGTGGCGAAGGCTTCGCACTGGGGCCGGACCTGGTGACCGTGAAGAACACGGGCAGGGAAAAAATGCTTACCAACATCATTGATCCGAACGCCGAGGTGCGGCCAGAGTTCGTCGCCTACGTGGTGGAAACCAAGGACGACGAAAGTCTGCTGGGATTGGTGGTGAACGAAACCGCGACGAGCGTCACGTTGCGCCAGGCTTACGGCAAGGAAACTGTCATCGCGCGCGCCAACGTCACTTCGATGAAGAGCCAGGGACAATCAGTCATGCCCGAAGGTCTGGAAGCCGGCCTCACGCCACAGGGCCTGGCGGACTTGCTGGAATACATTTCGACGGCAGCGCAGTGAGGACTTCGTTTGAAGTTCCCCTTCCATTGGCCTCGCCGCACCAAGCGCCATGCCGCGGCTGCTGAAATAGTTGGAATCGTGCCGGCCATTTGGTAAACTAGAACCAGTGGTTCTATGAGCGCAACGCCCCTTGGGGAAACTGACTGGCAAGTGACGACGGACAAGTTGAACGAAGCTGTCCGGCGCATCGTGGCGGCGGCTCAACCGCGGAAGATCATCCTCTTTGGCTCCCGCGCTCGCGCCGATGCCCGGCCCGATAGCGACGTGGACTTGATGGTGGTCAAGGATGCGGTAACGGACCGCGGGGCGGAAATGGTGCGCTTGCGGGGATTGCTCACCAAACTCCGACTGCCCGTGGACCTCCTGGTGGTGAGCCGGGAGAAATTCGATTATTGGTCCGACACGCCCGGCAACGTTTATTTTGAAGCGCGCGACGAGGGCAAAGTGCTTTATGAAGCAGCATGAGCAGGCGCTGCAATTTTTGAAGAAGGCGGCCGAGGATGAAGCGCTGTTGGACGAGGTGCTGACTTCACCGCGGGTCAGCGATGTCACTCTCGGTTTTCATTGCCAGCAGGCCGCCGAGAAAATGCTCAAGGCGCTCTTGTCGGAACTCGGTGTGCGCTTTCGTCGGACGCACGATCTCCAGGAATTGCTTCAACATCTGGAAGACGCCGGCCATCCGTTGCCGGACTCGCTCTGCGTCGTCGTGGTGTATTCGCCTTACGCGGTGACTTTCCGTTATGAGGACGAACCGCTCGACCAGCCGCTTGATCGTCCAGCCGCGCGCGAGATTCTGCGGCAGTTGCGGCGACACGTTGAGTCAGCAGTGCATGCGCAGCATTGAGTGTCCGGCAGCTCACAACCACTGCCGGATTTTTTCCTGATACTTGTTGTAGATGAATCCCAGCACGAGCAGAACGATCCCCAGGGCCATGAAACTCAACACGCGGTAAATCTTCTCCAGCGTCCAGACGTCAATCACGATCACGCGGCCCAACGCGGCGGCGAGAATCCCGAGCCCCGCCCAGCGATACATTTTCTCGCGCAACACCACGCCGCAACCAAACAGCACGAACGCCAGCGCCGACCAGCTCGCGGTCAGATAAAACCCCCCCGGCCCCAGCAGGACCCAATCTGACACAAGCCGCCACAGCGTCACGCCGCCCACGATGATGGCCGCACTCTGGACGCCACGCGGAAGGTCGTACCGCTCAGGCAATCGCCGGGCGATTTGCTGCTGGCCGAGCAGCGCGAGGACGGCGAGAAAGTTTGGAAAATAAACCAGCCTCTCGCGCGAGAAAGTCAGCCACAACGTCGTCAATCCCGCGAGCGTGAACGCCGCGCCGAACAGCGCGGCTTCGCGACTGCGCCGCCAGCCGGCGAACAGAAACACGAGCACCCCGACCAGCGTGAACACCCAGATGCGCTCGCGTTCGTTGATGTATTCGCAAACCCACCAAAGGGACATGACCAGCGCGACCCAGCGATAGACCATCGCCAGTTGCAGCAGCGGATCGCGCACCTGCGGCTTGCTCCCGGGCTTGAGCGCGAACCATTGCCACGTCGCGAAGGAGAGCAGGCCGAGCGCGGCGA
Organism: uncultured Bifidobacteriaceae bacterium; assembly: GCA_964574525.1. Classification (GTDB taxonomy): domain Bacteria; phylum Verrucomicrobiota; class Verrucomicrobiia; order Limisphaerales; family JADLHS01; genus WYBW01. Next base: position 1,111 of record CAZNOE010000739.1, on the reverse strand, counting down.
CGGGCGCGAGCGGGAAATACCATTCCGGTCGGTTCGACATCATCCGCGTCACAAGCTGGGCGCCGCTCACCAGCAGGAAAATCTGTCCACAGATTGCGAGCGGCCACGCGCGCGTCGCCACGCCATACGCCGTCGCTCCCACGGCCAAAAGACTCGTCACAACAATCCATGCCGAAGGCGAGTTGTGCGGCTCGAGCCAGATGCAGACGAGCGCGACGAGCGCCAGCGCATAGGCCGTCTGGCAGAGGTTGCTGAGAGCCGCACCGCCGCCTACAACTTTCTGCCGTTGCCACCAGTGGCTCAGGCCGAGCGTCACAACGATCATGAACAGCGGATTCCACCAGGATGGTTTGACTGCGCCGTCCGCAAAGCGAAACAGCCACGTCACGTGTCCGAGCACTAACAATCCCTGGCCCAGCAAAGCGAACTCGCGCACGCGCAACACGTGAACCGAAGCCGTCAGCGCCACCGCTTCGACTGCGAGCACGAGCGGGAAGTTTTCCGGTCGCGTGTTGAACCACGTTGTCGCGATCCACATTACCAGCGCCAGCATCGTGAAATAGGCCGGCGCGGGGCGGAGCAAATTGTGTTCATCATCGGCTGATCGCTGGTGCATCCAGTGTGCCTTGGCCGCCAGAATTGCACCGAGCACCGCACCGACGATCAGGCCCGCGTTGATTGAACCCGCGGTTTCAAATCTCTCCAGGCCGGCAACTCCCCAAGCCACCGCGAGTGCCGCTGCAAAGTAAGCGCCTGCCTGCAACCCGGGGTTCTTTCGCTGCAGCCCCACACCCAGCAACGCGGCGCTGTTTGCCGCCAGCGCCAGGGCGAATTCCCGCGCGGTGACTTCGGGCACCTGGAAAGCCCATCCGATTTGCGCCAGCAAGAGGTAGCTCATGCCGAGCAACGGGATTTCCGGGACGCGCAGGGCGTAAATCGAAAGCGTCAACGCGAGGGCTTCGATGGTGAGCACCAGCCCGAAGTTGGCGTGACTGGTGTAATACCACGTCGTGAACAGCCACATGATCAGCGCCAGCAAAGTGAAATACGCCGGCACGGGTCGCAGCTCTCGGCGATCAGCCCATGCCGTTCGCCAGTGCGACCAGAAGGC
>CAZNOE010000738.1:0-3599 GCA_964574525.1 uncultured Bifidobacteriaceae bacterium | reverse complement strand
GCAAAAATCTGCGTCGGACATTCTGACTGGAATTCGATTCCTTCGCCATAATCACTTCCCCAATTAATTCCCATGCCCCACAGGCTGCCATCCTTCTTCAAAAAGAGACTTCCCGAGTAGCCTGCGGTAACAGCGACGACATCGCTGGACACGATTTGCTTGGGACGGTACGCCCACTCATCGGTGCAGTCGCCGATTTGTCCCGAGTCATTCAAGCCCATTGCCCACAAGCTGCCGTCGCTTTTGATGAACAGACTGTGACTGTGAGCAGCCGCAACGCTCACCACATTGGATGCTACAATTTCAACTGGCCGAAGGGTGTGATTCACGTTGGTGCCAAGCCCCAACTGTCCGTAGCCGTTATTTCCCGTGCCCCACAGGCTGCCGTCGCGTTTGATGAACAAACTGCACATATATCCGGCAGCGATGGCTACGACACGACCGTCAACAATCTTTTTCGGACGCATGACGCGTTCGCTTTCAGTTCCATCCCCCAATGGACCGTCACCATTCCAGCCAAAGCCCCACACACTGCCGTCGTTCTTTAAGAAAATTGTAAAGTCGTCACCACAGGCGACTGAAACCACTCCGCCAGGCACAATCCGAATCGGATGATCCGGGGTGTCAAAAGTGCCATCGCCCAAAAAGCCGCCCGAGTTGTTCCCCATGGCCCACAAGCTGCCCTCCTCCTTAATGAAAAAGGTGTTGCCTTGTAGATTTAAGGCAACAGCGGTTACACCGTTGGAAACGATCAGGTCAACGGGTTCAAAGTTGGAAGAGGTTATGTGCTTGTCTTCTTCGCGCAGTTGTTCGAGCGCCCGCGTTGACTGACGGTGTCGTTTAAATTCATCAAAAATGCGCTGCATCCGCTCACGCTGCTTTTCCATTTGATGTCCAAAATCGCCTCGCCACAGGCTGCCATCGCTCTTGACGAAGAAACTTACGTCATCTCTGGAGGCAATCTGGATTATGGTTTGGGCGCTGGCGTCAAACGCGCATGGCAAGACTGCAACGGAAAGGGCCAGAAGAAGACAATTTGGTTTCATGCCTCTATTCATAAAATACTGGACGCACACGCTCAGTCAAAGGTTTCTCAAAGCAGAGGTTTTTACTTTTTGAATCGGCCCCATCCGCGTAATCTGTGGACAAACAAAATGAGTTCCGCCACTTCACATCTCAGCCCCGAAGCCAAAGCCTCTTTGCCCCAGCACGTCGCCATCATTATGGATGGCAATGGGCGCTGGGCGAAGCAGCGCGGGTTGCCGCGCATCGAGGGACATCGTCAGGGCGCGGAATCGGCGCGGGCGATCATTCGCGCGGCGGGCGAGGTGGGCATCAAGTATCTGACGCTCTACGCTTTTTCTGCCGAGAACTGGAATCGCCCCAAGGATGAAGTGGACGCGTTGATGAAGTATCTCGTCCACTATCTCAAGTCCGAAACTTCCGAGCTCAACAAGAACAACGTCCGGCTCGAAGTGATCGGCCAGATTTATCGGTTGCCGGAAAACGTTCAGGAGCATCTCCGGAAATCCATCCACACGCTCTCGAAAAACAACGGACTGACGCTCATCATGGCGTTGAGTTACGGCGGGCGCATCGAAATCATCGAGGCGGTGCGCAATATCGCGGAGAAGGCCCGGCGCGGCCAGCTTGATCCCGCCGACATCAACGAGCAGGTCATCTCACAGCATCTTTGGACGCGAAACTTTCCCGATCCCGACGTGCTGATCCGCACCAGCGGCGAGATGCGTATCAGCAATTTTCTTCTCTGGCAAATCTCCTACGCGGAACTCGTCATCACGCCGACGCTCTGGCCGGATTTTCGGAAGCCGCAGTTTTATGCCGCGCTCGATGAGTACGCGCGCAGGCACCGGCGCTTTGGCGCAGTCTGAGTTCTTTCATTTACGATTTACGATTTACGATTTACGATTTGCCATCGTAACTAGCACGCGCGCAAATCGTGAACGGTGAATCGCAAACCAAGACACCTGTGTCTGAATCCGCTGCCGCTCCTCCGCCGTCGAAGGCGAAAGTCTTTCTCCGCCGGCTGACGAGTTCGGTCATTCTGTGGTCGGTCATTCTTGCGGCGCTTTTTTCCGGGAACAAATTGATATCGGACTATGTGTTTCTCCTGATCATGGTGTTCCTTGCGGGTTTTGGGCTGGCGGAGTTTTACGGATTGGTGGAGAAACGTGATCTGGTTTGCTTCCGGTGGTGCGGGTTGTTTGGCGGCGTGCTCCTTATGGTGGGCACATTTCTCAACGTCACTGGCCATATCGGAACGCAAGGTTCACCCGCGCGCGTCAACGATTTTGAAACCGGCTTTCTCATCCTGTTCGTCCTCGGCTTGTGCGTGCGGCAATTCGTTTCGCGCAGCAACACAGCGGGCATCCTCGCCATCTCGACGACGCTGTTTGGATTGATGTATGTCCCGTGGCTGCTGAACTTCATCCAGAAGATTAATTTTTTCCCCAACATCGGAAATCACGGCAAGTTTTACGTGCTCTACTTCGTTGTGGTAACGAAGTTCAGCGACACGGGCGCGTATGCGGTCGGCTCGCTGATTGGCCGGCACAAAATGATTCCGCGCATCAGCCCGGGCAAAACCTGGGAAGGCTTCGGCGGCGCGATTGTGGTTTCGACCGCGGCCAGCCTGGTGTTCGTTCATTTCCTTGGACACAAGATGCCCGGCATGAACTTGCTTCACGCGGTCGTCCTCGGCGTGGTGTTGAGCATGGCGGCTGTGATCGGCGATCTGATTGAATCGCTGTTCAAGCGCGAGGCGGGCGTGAAGGATTCGGGGAAGCTGTTCCCCGGCATTGGCGGCATCCTCGACTTGTTGGACAGCTTACTGTTCAATGCCCCGATCATGTATCTGTATTTGCGGCACGTGCTGACCCATCCATGAAGAACGTGGTTCTATTGGGCAGCACCGGCTCCATCGGCACGAGCAGCGTGAAGGTGGCTGAAGACCTGCCGGACCGCATTCGCCTGCTCGGGTTGGCGGCGGGAAATAACGTCGAGTTGTTGCTCGAACAGACGCGCAGGCATCGGCCCGAAGCGATTTCCATCACCGATCCGGCGAAGGCGCAGGAACTCCGTGATTCGCTTGGGACGGCGAGTGAGGTTTTTTCGGGCGCAGACGGTTTGCTGAAACTCGCCACGTTGCCCGAGGCGGACATCGTTTTGATCGCCATCGTCGGCACCGCGGGATTACAACCGGCGCTCGCGGCGATTCGTGCGGGCAAAGATATCGCTGTCGCATCGAAAGAAATTCTCGTCATGGCCGGCGAAATCGTCATGAACGAGGCCCGCAAGCACGGCGTGCGCGTGCTGGCCGTGGACAGCGAGCATTCGGCGATTTTCCAATGCCTCGACGGCAAGCCGTCGTCGTCGGTCCGGAAGCTCTGGCTCACCGCGTCGGGCGGACCCTTTCGCACCACACCCAAGGAGGAGTTTCCGGGAATCACCGTTGAGCGCGCGCTCAAACATCCGTCGTGGGTCATGGGCCGCAAGATCACGATTGACTCCGCGACACTGTTCAACAAGGGGCTGGAGATGATCGAAGCGCGCTGGCTCTTCGACATCGAGATGGCGCG
>CAZNOE010000737.1:0-3606 GCA_964574525.1 uncultured Bifidobacteriaceae bacterium | reverse complement strand
GCTTATGCGCTGCGGCATCGGCGCGGCGCTGGTGATGTTGCTTGGCGGCGTGATGCTCAACTCGACTACGCTCAAACCCAAGCTGGTGGATCCGAGCTATGACCTTCCTTTCCTCGCACGTTCGCCACTCAGGCGACTTCCTGCTCTCAGGAAATTCTTTCACGTCACAGAGCCGAAGGAAGTGCTGGTGGTGTGGCTCGACGATGATTCGCATCGCGAACTTGGTCAGCCTTACAACGCTTCGTGGGACCGCGCCCTTTATGCCCGACTGGTCGAGCGGCTCACAGCCGAAGGCGCGCGCGCCGTCGTGTTCGACATTCTCTTCACCGACCCGCATCCGACCAAACCGGAAGGCGACGAGCGCTTCGCCCGCGCCCTCAAGGCGAATGGGAAGGTTGTCCTCGGCGCGGAGTTCACCTTCACCGCTGACGGAGCGCCCACGGCCATTCGCGCCATTGATGCGCTTCACGATGCGGCGGCGGAGTGGGGTTTCGTGCAACTCCAGGCCGACCAGGATTTCATGGTGCGCCAGCACCTGCACGTGCCGTCGCATCCCGACGCGGAGAATTTTTCGAGCATGACCTGGCAGGCGGCGCGGTTGCTCGGTACGCCTGACGCGCAAAAGCCGGAGAGTCGCTTCCGCAAACGCTGGATGAATTACTACGGGCCGCCCAGCGTCATTCCCGGCGTCAGCTTTCACCGCGCGCTGGAGGTCAACGAGTTTTGTCCCGCGGGTTTTTTCAGCAACAAAGTCGTGTTCGTTGGCGCAAAGCTGAAAACCTTTTTTTCCGGACAACGCAAGGACGAGTTTCTCAGCCCCTATACGGTGAAAGGCGAATTCCTTCCCGGCGTGGACGTGCAGGCGACACAGTTTCTGAATCTGCTGCGGCACGACTGGCTGACGCGGTTTTCACCTCGAGCGGAATGGGCGGTGGTGCTGGCCGGCGGGCTGCTGTTCGGTATCGGTCTCTCGCTTTTCCGGCCATTGGCGGCGACGGGGCTGGCCTTGGCGGGCGCGGTGGTGGTCACCGTGCTCGCGCATTATCTTTTCTGGCGGCAGCGGATTTGGTTTCCGTGGCTGGTAACCGTCGTGGGGCAAATCCCCGTGGCGCTGCTGTGGTCCATCATTTACAACTCCTTCAGTTCCTACATCCAGAACCGGCTGCTCGAACAATCTCTGGCGCTTTATCTTTCGCCCAAACAAGTACGGCGCATTCTCAAGGAACCCGGTTTGCGCAAGCCCGGCGGCAGCAAACAGGTCATCAGCATCCTCTTTAGCGACATCGCCGGCTTCAGCGGCATCTCCGAGCAACTTGACCCGGCGGACCTGGTGCAACTGCTCAACAACTACTACGAAGCGACGATCCGCTGCATTCACCGGACCGACGGTACAGTCGTGGATATCATCGGTGACGCGATCTTCGCGATTTGGAATGCGCCGGAGCCGCAGCCCGACCATCAGGAACGCATGACGCGCGCAGCGTTGCTCTTTCAGCGGAACGTGACTCAATTCAATAGCCGGCAGGGCAGTCTGGCGTTGCGCACGCGCGTCGGCCTGCACACCGGCGAAGTCGTGGTGGGCAATGTCGGCAGCAGCGAACATTTCGCCTTCACCGCCATTGGTGAGAACGTGAACCTCGCGTCACGCCTGGAAGGGTTGAACAAGCATCTCGGCACGGACGTGCTGATGACCCGCGACGCGATTCCCCGGGACGACGGTCCATGGGTGCTGCGGCGCGTCGGCCGGTTTCGCTTCAAAGGCTTCGAGACAGTAGCCGAGGTGTATGAACTGATCACCTCGGAGGATTCGACGGAACAAACGCGCCCGTGGCGCGAGGCTTTTGCGGCGGCGCTGGAGAATTTTCAGAACCGCGAATTCGACGCCGCGGAAGCCGGATTCAAGCGGTTCCTCGGCCTGCGTCCCGGCGACGGCCCGGCAAATTTTTACCTGAAGCAAATCGCCGAATTGCGCGAACTTTCCGTGCCCGAAGACTGGGCGGGCGAAATCGCACTCAAGGAGAAATAGTCGTCTGCCGAGGCAACGTTATGCTGGTCAAGCTGGTTCTTATCCTTGCCGCGGTGTGTTCGCTGGCTGTGCTTCAACCGGCAGGGCCAAACATTCGAAGGAATTGGCTGCCGAATTTGTCCCGCGCTTGGAGCGCCTCCACAAGGGCGTGCATCGTTTCGAAGCTGATGAAATCATCAAGCCGATGAAACCGGTGACGGGAAGATTATTGATTTCTGGCTTACAAACCGACTTCTGCGCGTTGTCGCCCGATGTCGAGGTGAAATTATTCTTTGGTTGCGCAGGTCTCGCTATTGACACGATACCAAACGACACCCTTCTGCAAGAACCAAGTACGGTGCGAATTCGAGGAAAAGATTGGCTAGGGCGAGATAAATGGAGGGAAGTTCCAACATCGCAAGCGAAGTAATTTGCTCCTGGACTTGGTGGCGTCCGCCTACCACGAAATCAGAATCTCCGGTCTTAATCTTCCGACAAACTGACTCGGCAGATTTCGATCGAGCGAACCGGGGTCTGGTTCCTCCGTCGCCACATGGCCGTCGCAGAACACGACGCTCGCCCGCTGCGCGTGGCGGAAGTGGGTGGTGGCTTCGTTCCGATTCGTGCTTACGTAATAAAATTCTTCGAGCATTGGGTTGGATTTCGAGGCGGGCGGCTGGAAGGTGTTCACTTGCGCCGCATCGGCGAGCAGCACGGTTTCGGACGGGCGCGCGACTTTGCTCATTTTCACCGGTGTCTGATATTGCCAGACGCAGAGGTGAATGTTGCAGCCGTAGCCATACGCCGAGCCGTTGGCCTTCAGTTTGAACTGACTGAGCGCGTAGTTGAGCGACGGGCAAAGCTCCACGCCGCGTCCTTGCAGGTAAGGATAGAGCGCGCCGGCGGTGGCGTCGAATGGCCGCTGGCCTTCCGGTCCCGGGCCGAACCAGCCAAACCAGTAGAGTTGTCCGCCGTTGGTCGCGACCGGGCCGTAGCGGAAACAAGTTCCGGCGTTATCGTCCCAATACATCTGCGCGGCGAGGCCGAGTTGATGCAGATTGCTCGTGCATTTGATCCGGTAAGCCGAGGTCTTGCTGCGCGTGAGCGTGGGCAAAAGCATCGCCGCGAGAATCGCGATGATGGCGATGACGACGAGGAGTTCGATCAACGTAAAACCCGAGAACCCACCCCCGACCCCTCCGAGGAGGGGAACTCGCCGTGTGCGCCAACACGCTTGCCCCCCTCCTTGGAGGGGTAGGGGGCGGGTCCGTCTGCTCAGGTTATGCGTCATGGGAAGTCCGCGTGAACACGATAGAACGCGTTTGCCGCGGGCGGATTGGTATCCTGCAACTGCATCGGGCCGCTGACGCCGGGAATTGCTGCGGACACGGCCCTCCAAGTCTGGAAATTGGTGGTGCGTTCGAGGACATAGAGCCAGTTCGTGGTAGCACGGAATTGCACGTTCGCGACGCCCGATGCGTTCACCGCCTTCAACTTCGTCACTGGCGGTGGCGTGGTGAAGATAAAACTATCCACGACGCCGTGGGCGAGCACCGAGCCTTCAAAGCCGGGGAATTGCCCCACGTCGCTGTAACTGCTGA
>CAZNOE010000736.1:0-3606 GCA_964574525.1 uncultured Bifidobacteriaceae bacterium | reverse complement strand
CCTCTCAAAGCGTTACTTTGGCCTGGGATCCTAGTCCTGGCACGAATATCGCCAGCTACGTGGTGTACAGCGGTACTGCCAGCGGCAGCTACTCCGCTTCCACGAGCGTCAATCAGACACAGGCCAGTCTTGGCGGATTGCAGTCGGGCCAGACCTATTTCTTTGCGGTCACCGCACGCGACACCACCGGAGTGGAAAGTGTTCCTTCCAACGAAGTAAGCTATCAGGTTCCGGTCTCGACGAACGCCGGAACCGTGACGTTCTTCAGCTCAGCCGCGATCACGATCGCTGACGTCGGTGCAGGCACGCCCTATCCCTCCACAATCAACGTTTCCGGCCTCGGCGGAACGATCAGCCAGTTGACCGTCACGCTGAACAACTTGAGCCATACCTGGCCGAACGATGTGGACATCCTGCTCGTTGGGCCGGCCGGACAAAAGGTGATGATCTTCTCCGATGTGGGAGGGGGAAACAGTATGGACAATGTCACCGTAACTCTCGCCGATGGAGCCGCGACCACGCTCCCCGGGACGGCGCAGATTGTTTCGGGCACATTCAAACCGACCGACTCGGAATCTGGCGACGTACTCCCCGCCCCTGCGCCCGCCGGGCCTTACGCGACCGCATTGTCGGCATTCAACGGGCTGTCGGCCAACGGCACCTGGTCGTTGTATGTGAATGATGACGGCCCCGGCGATTCAGGCACCATCGGTGGCGGTTGGAGTCTGGCGATTACAACCACCGGCGCGGCCAATGCAGCACCCACCATCAGCGATATTGCCGTTCAATCAACGACGGTGAACACGGCGACAGCGGCGATTCCATTCACGGTCAATGATGCGGAAACGCCTGCATCGAACCTGTTACTGGCAGCAAGTTCGTCGAACCCCACGCTGGTGCCGAACGCAAACATTGTCTTCGGAGGCAGCGGTGGCAACCGGACAGTGACGGTGACGCCGGCCAGCGGGCTAAGCGGCACGGCGACGATCACTGTGACCGTGACCGACGCGAACGGCGATTCAGCCAGCGACACTTTCGTGCTCACGGTGACAAACCCGCTGCCACCCACCGTCGCGCTGACCTCGCCGCTCAGCGGCGCCAGCTATACCGCGCCTGCGACGATCAATCTCGCCGCCAGTGTCACCGCCAATGGCCACACGATCACAAAAGTTCAATTTTACAACGGCACGACGCTGACCGCAGAAGACACGACCTCGCCGTACAGCTTCGCGTGGGGCAACGTGGCCGCGGACAGCTACAGCGTCACGGCACGAGTGGTTTATGACTCTGGCAGCACGCTGGATTCCGCACCCGCGAACGTCGCAGTCGCGAACCCGCCGCCGGTAACCCCGCTTCCCGCCCCGTGGCAGACGGCAGACATCGGCACCGTGGGTCTGACCGGCAACGCGACTGAAGCCAATGGTGTTTATACCGTGCAAGGCGCTGGCAACATCACCGGCCCCGCCGACAGCTTCCGTTTCGTCTTTCAACCCTTGAGCGCCGATGGAGATATCACGACCCGCATCAACTCGATGACGACCGGGGGCGTCAACCGATGCGTCGGCGTAACGATCCGCGAGAGTCTTGCACCCAACTCGAAATACACCTTCATGGGCATTGCGCAGGACCTCAAGTTCCGCTGGCAGTCCCGCAACAAAAGCGGCGGCCGCACCGCGTCTAGCAGCTCGGTTTTGAGCACGCCACCCAACGCCTGGGTGCGCCTGGTGCGGACGGGCAACACGCTTTACGGCTACAGCTCAACCGACGGCGTAAGCTGGACGAAGCTCAACAACGCCAACATCACCATGGCGGCAAACAGCTACGTCGGCTTCGCCGTCGCTTCCGGCGACACCACCACGTTGAACACGTCCGTGTTCTCCAACGTGTCAGTGACTCCGTAATCACGCGAACGCAATTCCTTGGGGCTATGAAAAAGATGCTTGTTGTCGGTGTGGCCGGGTTGTCATTGCTGGCAGTGGCTCTGCGATACGCAGCCAAAAACCCGACTCAATCACGGGAAAGCGAGTCAGCTCCTGCCACCTCTCGACAAACTGCGAAAGCCGCGCCTACCATCCGCGTCGCGGCTCGCGCAATGGAGCCAACTCAAAGGATTGAATTCATCACTTTCTCCCTCGCGGCCATCGAAGCCGAGACTGACACTGACATCAGAAGCAAGGCCTTTGACCGTACCGCTGAATCCGTCTCGGACGCCGACTTGCGCGCCGCGCTCGACTCACTCGTACCGCTCGAAGGCGCTGCCGCTTCAGAGCTGCGCCAACTCCTGGTGAGCCGGTGGGCAGAAACTGATTCTCCGGCCGCCGCCGCGTGGGTCGCTCAACTGCCCGCAGGCGCCGCGCAGCACGACGCGCTCCAACAAGTCGCTATCGCCTGGGCGAACGCTGACCTTCCCAGCGCAGTGGATTGGGTGCGGGAACTGCCCGACGGCGAAAGCAAACAGGTGGCACTGTTCAACACGGCTTACGAGGCCGCCCGCACCGCACCGCTGACAGCAGTGGAACTGGCCCGTTCGCTGCCGGCCACGCGCGAGCGTGACGAATTGGTTGTTCATGCGCTCAGCCAATGGGCCGCGACGGATTTCTCCGCGGCCGCGGATTGGGCGGCGCAAGTCGCCGAGCCAAATCTTCGCCAGCAACTCCTGGCCGCGGTGGCCGTCGCGTCCGCCGAACAGGACGCATCCACTGCCGCGACGTTCATTGCCAAGGCACTTAAACCCGGCGCAGCGCAAGACGGGGCAGTAGTGGCCATCGTAAGTCGCTGGGCGCAGCATTCACCGCGTGACGCCGCTCTGTGGGTCTCGCAACTTCCGGACACCCTATCGCGCGACACGGCTGAGCAAAATCTCGTGACGCTTTGGACCACGCAGGACGCACCCGGCGCGGCCAACTGGTTGAACGAACTACCGGCGGGAACTTTGCGGGACGTGGGAATGGCCGCCTATACTCAAGCCTTGGCGCGGGGAACTGAAACACAGTCGGCTCCGTGAGTCCCGGCGCCAACGGCGCCGAGCAGTCGCACCATTTTCCAGTCAACGTGCGAGCCGGTTCTTGATTTCGTGGAAAAGTTTGCCTTTCTTGACGATGACTGCCGCGCGGCGCGGCATGGCTGATTGATAAACCCGTCGCTTGCCGTCAAGTAGAAAGACTTCGGGTTTGTCGGCATTCAAGCCGGACAGAGTTCCCAATTCTTCGCCAACTCGATCAGCTTCGGGCCATGTGTTGGCCAGTCGTGCAGTGTGGCAGGATCGAAGTCTGCTCCGCTCGGCCACACGATCGTGCGAACCTCAGGATCAATGCGGACTTGATCGAAGACTTTTAGATCACGCAACGGACCGTAAAGTTGTCCCCGCAAAACTGGCTCAAAGTTGATGACCTGTTCGGTATCATCTTCAAACCGCAGCTTCAGCGTGTGCGGGCCGACGACGGCTACGCCCGTCACGAAATGGATTGCGTGCGCTTTCATGCCTTCACTCTAACAGTCTTATTCAAGCGGAGCAATGGGGAGCGGCGGTTGGCCAGTCTGCAGTCGTTGCCAATCAGCCATCAACTCCTCTTCATGCAACTCCGCCCATGCTTCGACCAATCGGGC
>CAZNOE010000735.1:0-3619 GCA_964574525.1 uncultured Bifidobacteriaceae bacterium | reverse complement strand
TGAACTCGACCTACCACATCATCCGCGGCACGGCCCTGCTGATCATCGCGATCGGCTTCCTCGGCTGGGTGGTCGTGCGCGCGTTGAAGCGTTCGGAAGACCCCGCCCGACTGATTTTTAAGTGGATCCTCACCGCCGTCGTTATCGGCTTGATGATCTGGAAGGTCGCGCCTCTCGTCGGAGGCGGGGGCTACGATGGCGCCTTTATTGGCATTCCGCTGACGGCGGTGTGCGGCTTGGTCCTGGCCATAATCTGGCGGCACAACATCGCTTCCATCGTCGCCAAGCCTTTCGCTTCGTTGTATGACGGCGGCGACGTGGAAGTTGATCCGCAGCCGTATTATTCCATCTCCATAGCAAAGCGGAAGAAGGGCAAGTACACCGAAGCCGTCGCCGAAATCCGCAAGCAGCTCGAAAAGTTTCCGAACGACTTCGAGGGACAGATGATGCTGGCGGAAATCCAAGTCGAGAACCTCAACGATCTGGCGGGCGCGGAACTCACGATCCAACGCTTGTGCGCTCAAGCCGGCCAACCGCCACGCCACGTCGCCCTGGCGCTGAATGCGCTGGCGGACTGGCATTTAAAATTCGCGCAGGATCGTGAGGCGGCGCGGCAGTCCTTGCAGCGGATCGTGGATTTGTTTCCGGAAACCGAACTGGCGCTCGCCGCCGCACAACGCATCGCCCATCTGGCGAAGACCGATATGTTGCTGTCACCGCACGACCGCCAGCGGATTCACGTGCCCGAAGGCATCAAGAACATCGGCTTGCTCCAGTCTTCGACGCACCTGCAGCGCAACGCCGGCGACCCCGCGAAACTCGCGGCGGAATATGTCAAACACCTGGAGCAGCATCCGCAGGACACCGAGGCGCGCGAAAAGCTGGCGATCATCTACGCCGATCATTACGGACGCCTGGACCTGGCGGTTGACCAATTGGAGCAACTCATCAATCAGCCGAATCAACCTGGCAAGCAGGTGGTTCACTGGCTGAATCTGCTGGCGGATTTGCAACTGCGGCATGGCGCGGCTTACGACACGGTCTCGCAGACGCTGGAGCAGATCATCGAACGGTATCCGAACCTGGCCGCGGCGGGCATCGCGCGCAACCGGCTTGATCTCCTGAAGCTGGAACTAAAGGCCAAGCAAACAAAGCAGCCCGTCAAGCTGGGCACCTACGAGCAGAACATCGGCTTGAAGCGTGGCGTGCGTTCCGGGCCGTAAACGGCTTACCCGACCTCCAATCATGACGCCAGCGCGGAAAACAGGGCGCGGATTTCGTCCTCGACCTCGCCGGGACTGGTGACCGTCCCAGCGATTTCGACGCGCAGCAATTCTCGGTAGCGCTGGCGCAACCGGTGCACCGCCACCTTCACCGCGCCTTCGCTCATGTCCAACCGGGCGGCGATTTCGGCGTAGGGAACGGACCGGCTGGCTTCGGTGAGCGTCACTTTCAATTGCTCGAACGACGTTTCCTTGCCGTCGCGGATATGTTCTTCGCGCAGCCGCTGCAACACGTGATCGAGCAAAGTGAGTGCCCAGCGGCGCTCGAAGATTTTCTCCGCAGTAACGCCGTCCGCCGGATCAACGCCGCACGAATTTTCCGCCATACTTGCGTCAATGGGAATCAATACCTGACCTCCGCCGCGCTTTTCGGCGCGGGCCTTGTCCCATTCGTTGGCGAGGAAATGTTTCAGCGACGCGAGGAGAAAGGAACGGAACCGGCCTTTCGCGCGGTCCACGTCAGCCAGCGACTTTTTCTCCAGCAGTCGCGCGAAGAATTCCTGGGTCAAATCCTGCGCATCGTGCGGGCTGTGGCCCTGCCGCCGGACGAACGCGTAAATTGGCTGCCAGTAGGTCCGGCAGAGTTTTTCCAGCGCCGTGCGCGCGTGGGTCGAATCGTTTCCGGCCGCGGCCACCACGACGCTCCAGTGGGTGAGGGCAAAATTCGCCGCCGGGGAGGACGTGGACTCGCGGTGTTGGGCAGTGGACGGCATGGCGTTCACCGCGATTTAATCCCTTAAAGTCTGCGCAAGCAAGCGGAGTAACAAGCGGCTTGCTGGCTTCCACAAGTTCTGGCACGTTACGGCCATGAACGCCGCTTCGATTTTGCCAGGGACTGCACCTCCGGTGGAAGAACAGGTCAATCAATGGGCACGCGAAACCGTGGGTCAGTGGTCGGGCATCTGCCAGCGCTTCCTTGACCGACAGCACCGCGAAATTATTGAGGGAAACCCGTCTGCGGACGAACGACAGGGACATCGCACAGCGCTGAAATGGCTGCTGCGGATGACGCGGATGATTTATGCGACGGCGGCGGACCCGGACTATCCGGACAAGGCGATTGCGACCGAGATTCACGGCCGGCTCATTCAGTTGGAGCATTCCTGGCGGATGACACAAGAGCAGATGCCGGAGGTGGAAGCCGAGCAGTTGTTGAGGGAAGTATTCCCGAATGAACGCTGAACTGGAGGCGTTGGTCCAGTCTCTTGAAGCGTTGATCGCCGCAGGCTCAGGCGCCGATGCCGAATCGGATGGAGGAAATCTACCAATCGCGGATTGAGGACGTTCTGGCGCGTCACCCCGGACTTTCGCGCGATCGTCTGCTTCACTTGGTGGACTTCGCGCACCGGCACTGGGTGCAAGCTAAAAAGAGATTTCCCACTTTGCCACCAAAGGCGTGAGGGCCATACGGCAAACTCAGAGCCTGATTGTCAAAACGACAACACCCGCTCGACCTCGTCCTTGCTGCCGATGATGAGCGGCGTGCGCTGGTGCATGGCGGTGGGCTGCTTGTCCAGGATGCGCTGCTCGCCATCGCTGGCCAGGCCGCCGGCTTGCTCGGCCACGAACGCCAGCGGGTTGGCTTCGTAGAGCAGGCGCAGTTTCCCTTCCGGAGATTTTCTGGTGCCCGGGTATAAGAACACGCCGCCGCGAATCAGCGTGCGATGAAAATCCGCCACCAGCGATCCGATGTAGCGCGAACTGTAATTACCCTCTGACTTCGCCCAGTTGAGATAGCGCTGGATCCGTTCTGGGAAGGTGTTTTCGTACGCCTGGTTGACACTATAGATTTGACCCGAGGCGGGCATGCGCAGGTTTTCTTCGGCCAGCAGAAAAGCGCCAATGGAAGGATCCAGCGTGAACATGTGCACGCCCGCGCCGGCAGTGTAGGCCAGCACGGTGCTGCTGCCGTAGATCACGTAGCCGGCAGCCACTTGTTTGTTGCCCGGTTGCAAAATGTGCGACATCACATCCGCGCGATCGCTCGCCGCATCGCGGTGCAGGATGGAAAAGATCGTGCCGATGGAAACATTCGCGTTGATGTTGCTCGAACCATCGAGCGGGTCGAACAGCACGATGTATTCGCCCGCTTCCGCTTCCTGAATGACGTGTGGCTCTTCGTCCTCCTCCGAAACAAGGATGCCGATGTTGCCGCGATAGCCGAGGCAACGGCACAAGGTATCGTTGGCGAACACGTCCAGCTTCTGCACGGCTTCACCCTGGACGTTGACGTGGCCCGTCTCACCCATGATTTGCAGCAAGCCGGCGCGTTGCACATACGCGGCGATTATTTTTGTCGCGAGCGTAATGCCGGAAAGCAGCCAACTGAATTCGGC